>NZ_KV814990.1:344126-352324 GCF_001814125.1 Staphylococcus sp. HMSC072E01
GAGCTATTAAGCCGACCATTCGACAAGTTTTGGGATTGTTAAGGGTTCCGAGGATCAACGTCAATAAAGCAATTGGAATAAAGCAACAATAATTGAATAAGGTGAGCTATTTTACTGAAATTTATTTTGTTAATAAGATCCATGTTAAATGTCCCAGGATAAAAATAATAATAATCGTTAACATAGAACTGATATAGGCTATTATTTTTATTTTTCTTTTACTGAATTCTGGACTTTTATAAACTGAAAAATAAAACATAACGAGAAAACCGAAAAATATCCCACACATGATTATTAGAATATCCCAACTAATATTCATGTAGCCTCTGTGTATTAATCCATAGGTTACTAAAATTACAAAAAATGAAATAAATTGTCTTATGACAGGTATCATTTACTAGTCTCCAAAATAAAACAATTGGAATAAAGCAACATTGATGTTAGATAAATAAGTTATAAATAAAATCTGTAAAGTATGTCTCTAAAAATGCTGCGAGTATGTATAAAGGCAAAGCAATTAGAAAATATATTTTAAGTAAATTACTAAAAGCTAATACAAACGAAAAATTCTGTTTTTTATTCTTTTTAAAAAGATTACTTATTTTTCTAATGATTGTTTTATTTAATTTATATAAACCACTGATAACAAAACACATTGCGAATGTTTCAATTATTGCATGTGGTATAGAAGATAAAACCATAAGAAGACCTTTATTAAAATCAAAATGGATTGCGAAACCAAATGCAATTCCTGTAATTATACTTGTGGAAACTATATTTAAAAAATATAGAAATGGTATTGGGATTAAAGAAAAGATAAACATTTGAAATGGGACTCGGATGGCATTATTTAATATATATTGCCATAGTTTATTTAAACCTTGTGCATTATCAAGACTAGAAGGTACTTTATTTGATATATTTTTAAATGTTTCAAATGATGGATTGAATATAATTGATAGAGTGAAACTTAGTAATAAAAGACTTGTTGCTATTATGAATATTTTTAGTGATCTTTTGAAATAATTTTCGTCTTTGATTTTTAACATGATCTACTCCTTTTTCTCTTGTTTTTTAAAACGAGTGAAACGAGTTTCTTCTTATCTTGATTATAAGTTTTCATTTATTCTCATTGACGTACATTTTGTATCTTTATTTAGTCTTACATGCATAAAAAACGGGCAATTTAATTCGTCTATTTTTTTAGACTTTTATGATAATTTTGTATACCTATACATACTTTCAAAGTTAATTTTACAGTATAAATTAACAAAAAAGAGCATTCTTCATGAATTATTTTTTTAATTTTTTTAAAAAATATAAATGAACATTGTATATTACTACTGCGCTTATTAGCATAATTATTGTATAAAGTATCGTACCTAAAATATCATGGTGTTTGATAAAACATATTTTTTTAACAATGCGGCTACGATAAAGATCATTATACAGTTAATTACATGAAAAGTAGTATTAATGGTTACTTTTTTGTTTTTCTTCATTAAAAAAACTCCTATTTCTCAAATAAGTGATTAAAATAATAAAGTAAAATCGTTAGTTGTTATTTGATTAATCTTATTTGTATTAGCTATATTAAAACGAATATTCTCAATTTGTATCTTTATTCTGTTAATAAAATAAACAACAAATATCCTAAAACAATCACAATTATAACAATTTTATTAACACTGCCTATATTACCCTACTCTACTGAATAAAACGCCTTCTGAAGGGTAAATACAAATGTGAAGAAAATTAAATCAACTTTTAAAATAGATAAAGAAGAGCGGAAATGCTCAACCAAAGGAGGACTTCACTATTATGAAATACGTAGTAGTCGGAACATCACATGCAGGCTATGCTGCAATAGAAACATTATTAATATCAGATCCAGAGGCGGAAATCGAAGTATTTGAAAGTGCCGAGACGCCTTCATTCTTATCTTGTGGTATTCAAAGTTATTTAGAAGATGTTGCACCATCATTACAATCCTTGCATTATGCAGATGCAGAATCGTTAAAAGAACAAGGCGTGAACTTGCATCTTCAAACAACGGTAACGGATTTAGATACTCAAAATAAAACCGTGACTATTAAAAAAGATGGCAACACTTCAGAAGTCTCTTATGATAAATTATTCTTAAGCCCAGGCGCTGTACCAAACGAACTACCAATCAATGGCATCAACGAGTACAATAATGTCTTATTTATGCGTGGTGAAGAATGGGCCAGCAAAATCAAAGAACGCATGCAAAATGCGAAGAAAGCCATTGTAGTCGGCGGCGGTTATATCGGTATCGAAGCAGCCGAAGCCTTTACCAAAGCCGGCATCGATACAACACTTATGGATGACCACGATCGTATTATCAACACTTATTTAGATAAAGAATTTACAGATATTTTAGAGAAAAACATTGCCGAACACGGCTTAAAATTTAAAGGAAATGCGAGCGTTAAAGCCTTGAAAGTAGACGATAACAACAATGTTACAGCCGTAGTCACAGATGACGGCGAATACGAAGCAGATACAGTATTATTTGCTGTCGGCGTTAAACCTGCAACAGAATGGTTAGACGGCAAAGTTGAACTTGGCAAAAAAGGTATTATCAAAATCAACGACCGCTTAGAAACATCAGAAAAAGACGTTTATGCAAGTGGCGACGCAACGCTTATTCCATTCGCGCCTATCAACGAAGACCGCTATATTGCACTTGCAACTAACTCTCGTCGTCAAGGTTACGTAGCAGCACGCAACATGGCAGGCAAAGACATGAAGATGCCACGCGTTTCAGGTACATCTGGTCTTTCTTTATTCGATTACAAATTCGGTCAAACAGGCGTACATGAAACAGAAAAAGACAGTTACGACGGCAACTTAGGAGCAAAATATATCGAAGTACCTGTGCGTCCTAAATTCCGTCAAGACGATACAACAGTTCACCTTAAAATCATATTCGATGAAGATACACATCGCATTCTAGGCGGACAAATTATGAGTACGGAAGACTTAGTAGAATCTATCAACACACTATCGGTTGCAATCAATGCAGGCTGGACATTAGAAGAACTCGCATTAGTCGACTTCTTCTTCCAACCAGACTTTAACCGTCCATGGAACTACTTGAACATCCTAGCACAACGCGCACTAGGCGACGATGTCTTCCCTAAAGACAAACAACTCTTCTAAACCCTTACGGACAAAAAAAGGTGCGTCTCTCCTCAAGGAGAGACGCACCTTTTTAATGAGCTTAATACTATTTTAAAGAGACTCCAACCCTTTGAAAGCATATAAAAGAATCGATAAGTCTGCATACCCACTTATCGATTCTTACTTTATTTAGAGATACATTTCTTTAATGTGGCGAGTTTGATTAACCTTCTCTTCTTTTTCCAATTCTTCACGATTTGCTTGATTTCACTAGTAGCTTTTTTCATTTTTAAAATTTTAAATACCTTTATTTTGAAATTTAAGGGGTATTTTAAAGATTTAGGGGTAAATCATACATTTTTTTATATAAGCTCTTAAAAAGCAAATATAAATCAAATAAATGTATTTTAAGTACACCAACTAAAATTTGAGCAAACCCAGTGAATAATTTTTTAGACACTGTCCATTTATATATAAACTTAAAAGTTAGTATGAAAAGTGGTCAACCATGCCGGCTGAGCGCTATCATTCCCACAGAAACAAAAAAGCATAAAAAAACGTTGAAAGCCTAATAACATCAATTTTAAGTATTTCTAACTATAGATTAAAAAACCTTCGTAAGCTTATAAAACTTAATGAAGGTTTTTTAGTATTCATCATATATTTTATAGCATATTCACTCAAAAGAAAATTTTCCAGAAGAATTTAACTTGATTGTTATGATTTTTTAAGGTGTCTATATATTAAGTAATAATATTAAAGGCTAGGTAGATGAATGAATTGGATGATATTGATTATTATTTTATTTCTAGCAAGTATGACATTTACGGTATCAGTCAAAAAGAAACAATAAGGTAAATTAAAATGAATAATATATACAATTAACTACTCATAATCATCATTTATGTTTATTATTTTTTATTCATTAATTGAACTTGTCATATAGACGAATTATGTTAAATAATATTTTATGTTAGCTTAAATTTTAAGAAGGAGATGGTAAAAATAGATAAAAAGACCTTTAAAAATACTTTTAAAACAGCATTAGTTACAATTTTGATTTTAGTATATTTTTTATTTTCACTAAGCGACAAATATAGTATTATCTTACTTTGTTTATTAGCTATTATTTTAGGTACAATTATTCATTTTTTAGTAGAATTTATTGGTGACTATTTATATAAAAAATAAAAGGTGGACGCAAATTCGTTCTAAAACTTTATGATCACATTCGTGTATAAAATTTTAATCACTCAAAAATCAACTAATTATTTTATTAGTTAAATGCTTTAGTTTTTATATTTTTATCTTTTAAAAATGCTTCTACTTCTTTTTGTTTTTTTCCATTTACATCTTTTTTATATTGTTCATTAATTGAATTTATCTTATCAATATCTTTTGTAGATAGATTATCTGAATTAGAATTTTTATTTACTTTTTGTATTTGTGTATTCAATTTGTTTAAGTACTGATTAGCAGTTGTTATATAATCTTTAGTTTTAAACACTCCATCTTTATATCCATTTGGTAAATTATTGTTTTGAATAAAATTAGAAAAATTACTATCATTTTTATCATTCATTTCAGTTAATGAATTTAGTTTTTTTAACTCATTTTTATTTAAGTTATCTTTATTACGTAAACTTTTAATATTTTCAAATATAGCATGAGATGTATCTAAATATTTTGAAACGCTCTTTTTAACTTCTTTTTTACTGATATTTTCATTAATTTTGTTAGATGAAAATACTTCCTTAGGTATTGCTGGTAGTTCATTTTTATTAGAAGATTGATTTTTTGATTTTTCTGTAGAGTTACCACAAGCAGTTAATGAAAAAAATAAAAGAGAAACCATTATTAACACAAGAAATTTCTTTAAATTCATTTAAAATTCTCCTTTTTTAAGCTTTTCTTTATTCTTACCAATCTTTTTCAAGTTGTTTTAAAAATTCTTTTCGATTATATTCTAAATCTTGATCGTACTTTTCACTTTGAACTTCTCTCATATCTCTACTTTTATTTAATCAATTAGGCGTTTTCTCTCGACTTCTCCCATGTGGCTCCTTGCGGTTAGGTTTTCGGTTTTTCCTAAGAGTATCGTCGCTAGACACAAATGTGTCTCGTTCACTCATTCATTCCCACCACGCTTTCTTCGAAAGTTATTACTTAACGTAACCTAAGCATATAAAACATGCAAAGGTGATTTAAGTAATATAGTGGTTTGGAGTACTGGCTTTGCTAGCCACCATTATAAAATTTTATAAATAAATAATAAAAAATGTAAATTAGATGTTTAAATAGAATATGATTTTTTGTTAAGGTTTAAATATAAAAATATTAGGAGGCTAATCAAGAAGATTACAAAATCAATCAAAATATAGCCAATATCATTTATGATAATCTCGAAAGAAATGATAATGGTGAATTACAAATTATTGATAAAGAATATTTAAAGAATGAACTAAGTAATTCTGGTTTAGATGTTACAGTTAATGATGTTGAGAACTATGTGAATCAATATAATAAAACTATGCAAGGAAAAAATGGTGAAAAAGCGAAAGAAAATTTAGTAGCTTTTAAAAAAGAAGTTGAAAAACAACAACAAAAAAATAGTACAAGTACGAGTAATAGAGATGCTTGCGATGCTATAACTGTAACTGGTTTTGCTCATACTACAGCTACATCAAGAGCAATGGTAGCATTAGGAGTTAGCGGACCTGTTGGCTGAGGAGTTGCAGCAGGAATGGAAGCGTTATATGCTGGAGAATCTATTGCTTGTAATCATGCGTAGGTGAAAAGATGAAAAAATTAATAGATAAATATTTTTTCACTATAAGTCAAGCAACTATCTTATTTATTTTTGCAATTCCAATGACAAACTTAGTGATTAAAAGTCTTTTACTTTATATTTTATTATTTATTATCTTAATTGGAAGTACATTTTTTATTGAACGTGATTTAAGTAAAAAATACTCACTACAGGAAAAAGCAAAAAAAATGTGCTTCACATTGTTACCTATTAATATAGTAGTTGTTCTTATATTCTTTATATTTATACTTTAATATTATAATGAATATATAAGATTAAACTATAGCACATCAAATATTTTAATATTTGATGTGCTATATATTTTGTGGGAGAAAAAATATGAAAAAGAGTAACGTAATTTTAATAATATGTCTTGTTTTTATTTTAGTAGGATGCTCAAAAAGAAAATAATTATTTATGGAGACTACAAGTGTCCTTATTATAAAAAAGTAGAAACTAATATTGTGCTTAAATTACAAAAAGATTATCTTGATAAAGATAAGGCTGATTATAAATTTGTAAATATGGCATTCTTAGGTAAAGATGCAATCAAAGGATCTAGAGCTGGTCATGTAGTTCAAAATATTGCCCCTAACCGTTATTTAGAATTTCAAAAATTAATTTTTTCAAAACAACCTAATCATGAAAATGAATGGTTAACTGAACAATTAATTGACCGACAAATTGATAAACTCAATATTAGTGATAAAAAAGCAAAAAAAATTAAAAAAGACTATAAAAATAAAAATAGTCAATCTTGGAAAGATGCTCAGAAAGATATAAAACTTTATAAAGATAAAAAAGTTAAAGAGGCGCCAACTGTTTATGTAAACGGTAAAAAATTGAAAGATCCTTATAGTTATACAGAATATAAAAAGTATTTGAAGTAATTAATTTAAAAAAGGTAATCATATTGATGAATTTTCAAAAATCGATATTAAAAATATATTAGAAAAAATAGCTGAAATTGAAGAAACACTATATCAAAGAAATGAATAAGTTATACAAAGATACTACCCATAATCATAACTTATGTCTAAATAAACAACAAAAAGTAACAATAACAAACTTGATTTTAGTAAAATATAAATACCTTTAAATTTTTTAAATTATTCACACTAAAGCTAATACATAAGTGTCTATCCCTATTTAAAAAACGTTATTTCTATATAGTATCAAGACAAGAAGAAACTCGTTTCAAAAAAAGCTTCAAAAAGCCCCCTTTTTCGAAAAAGGGGACCAAAAAATTAATACTTTAAGATTGTTTTCTTTTTCTATTTTGAATCCAATATGCACTACCTAATAAACCAACAGGAATACCTGCTAACGGCGTTAGAATATTGCTAAGTATAAATGTAACAACAACTACAATACTTACGTTCTTAAAATTTAATTCTAAATTTTTAAGATCTTCCCAAGATTGTTTTAATACATTTTTTACAGACATAGTAAAACCTCCTCTACACTTACCTTAATTATAACACTTTAAAGTTTTAAAAATATATACAACTATAGTTCTAACAACCGTTTTTTTCTTTATTCCAATTGCTTTATTGACGTTGAGCTTCGGAACCTTAACAATCCCAAAACTTGTCGACTGGTAGGGTTAATAGCTCACGCTATGCCGACATTCGTCGATTTTTACCTTAGTTTTAAGTAATCGGTGTTATAGCAAAGATATAAAAATTAATACTACTTCAAAATTCAACTAAGATTTAAGCTACTAGTTTTTTTGCTAGTAGATTTTTTTTATTTTATATATCCAAAGGTGTACTTAAACACCTAAAAGGTATGTTCTAAAATCAAATTTACGTGTAATATAATCCAATATATCTATTTTGTATTTTAAGAGCCATTAAATAAATAATATATAAAACACTCCTGAATGCTCTAAAAAATATCTTAAAATTGCAAATAAGGGTACTATAATTTTTATTAACAATGACTATTTTGGAAATAAAAATAAGAAATTAAAGTAAACAGTGAAGAAAAGCATAACCTATTTTTTAACAATGTAAGTTTTACTTTTTGAAATATTACAAACAAAATAGGATTTTCAAATAGGATTTTGCATGAGCATAAGGAAATCCAGTACCACCTTAAGTGGTATTCAGCATAGCTGAAGGATTATCTTATGCTCCCCTTGATTAAGTGCTCTTTTTAAAATCATCATAAATGCTGATATAACAATACTTATAGTTAATATTAAATAAGAATTGATCGATACTATAACCTCTAATAT
>NZ_KV814990.1:352424-460484 GCF_001814125.1 Staphylococcus sp. HMSC072E01
ACGTCAATCCTATAAATAGGATTGATTTTTTTATCCAAATCCTATTTTTCCTATTACTTTTTAACTCTTTTATTATTCTATAAATATCTCTAAATGCTCTAAAAGGTATCTTAGAATTATAAATAAGAGTATTCCGATTTTTTATAAATTTAGACATTAATTAAAATAAAAAAATAAAACCAGTTTGTAAAAAACAAACCGGTTTCGTGAATTATGCTTATTTTATTTTTATAAACTTAAGTTATCATAAAAAAGCAATTGGAATAAAGCAATATAGATTTGTTATCTAATAATCTTTAGAAGTTTGTTTCATTAATTTTTCAAAATCAGTATCGCTAATATTTGATTGAGTAAGTGTTATTAAGTGTCCATCTGGATCTTTTATTGTCATTTCTTTAGCGTTCCATGGTTGTTCTTCTAATTGACTTACTATAAATTTTCCTGAAATATTTTCTGACTTTTCTTCGATATCTTTTACTAAGATGTTTAAATATATTGAGTTTCCAACTTCAAAATCTCTTTGAGAAATTAGCATTAAATCTTGATATTTTTCTAGTCTTAAATGATTCATTAGCACTTCATTTTTATCATTTCTAAATTTAAAAACACTTTTAAAACCAAGTGTTTTTTCATACCATTTCTCTGCTTTTTCAATGTCTTTAACTAGCACTTTATTAAACATTGGCATTTGATAAAACTCCATTGTTTCCACCTCTTTTTTTATTTTTATTTATTGTAATGTATTACGTTACGTTAATGTCAAAAAGAGGTGGCTTTTGAAACGAGTTTCTTCTTGTCTTGATGATTAGGTGCTATCTTCTCGGCTAATTCCATTCCAAGTTGATTACATTGTGCTGGTGTTACTTCTCCAGGCTTAAATGACTGGATAACCACATGACCTTCGTTGCCACCCGTTTTTCCATACAGTTCACGTGTCGCTTTGAAACTTCCCTTGGTATAGTCTATGTCACAATTTAAGCCACTTTTTTCTTCAGCCCGTTTTTCAGCGTAATTAATAGCCCGTGACGTTGATTTCGTTGAACTTATTTTAGCTGTGGCCATTTGTATCACGTTCTTTCATTTCTTTATAAGATGTATAGCATTTAATAACATTTATAAAGGCTAAAAGTAAAAAAAAGATACTTGCCCAAAATTGATGTGCATAAAAAATAAAATAGCTAATCATAATTAAATAGACAATAAATAAAATTAGACTTAAAATCATATTTATTTTAGAACTTTCCATATTTCATCCAACCTTTTACGCAATTCTTCGATATTATATTCTAATGCTTCATAATTCGGCGCCTCATATTGATGTTGGTTACAATATTTAACAATTTGATTAGCATTTGATCCTAGCTTGCTTAAATCCTTAGCAATCGATTGTCGCGTTTCTTTATCAAATTTTGGTGCGACCAATCGACTGCCTTGTGCCTTTTTCTTAACGAAAGCAGGCACACTCATATTTAAAGTTTCCGCAGATTGTTGTAACTTTAAATATTCGTCTTCGCTCACTCGAAAGCTAATTTGTTTAGGCTCCTTACGGTTAGGTTTACGGTTTTTCCTAACAGCATCGTCGCTAGCCACAAATGTGTCTCGTTCATTCATTCATTCCCACCACGCTTTCTTCGAAAGTCATTACTTTAATAACCTAAGCATATAAAATATGTAAAGGTTATTAAAGTAATATAGTGGTTTGGCAAGTACTGTCTTTGCTAGCCACATACGTGGTAGCGTCGCCGGCTTGTTAGGGAATATCCCCAAGCCCCTTAAGATTTTTTCTGCGAAAAAATAAGTGGCTAGATATTAGCCACTTATTTTATATAACAATATTTCTAAATTCAATTTACTCTTTATCAGATTTTGTTATTTTAGCATTATTATCTTCTAGTAGTTTTTTAAATACTGAATCGGCTCTACCTACGAAAGAGAATTTTTGAGGAAAAGACATTTCTATTATAATTTTATCTCCTGGCTTAATTTTATCTCCTATATCAGTATAGTTAAAATTTTTCATAATAATTCCTCCTATTATATTTAAAAATAACTAAACAAATTATAATTAATATAAAATAATATATTAAACAGACTAATATTGAAAGTAATATTGTATTATCAGAACTATTGTATTTTGAAAAAATAAACTGTGATAAATCAATATTATAAATATAGTACTTTTATTAATATTAATGACTTTAAGGAATTACCAAAGAAAATAAAAATGTTGAAAGGATGACTTTAAATTGAATAAGTTCTTTTCGCTAATGATACTAATAATTCCAATTTTTATGATATTGCTTTTTTTAATTAATGATATAGAAAAATCTTTGTTGATAACTTTAGTAATCTTAATAATTACAATAGCTCTGCTTTTTTTTATAAAGAGGAAAGACAATAAATGATATATTATACAAACTTACTACCTATAATCATCGATTATGTTAATTACTGTCAGATATTAGTTGAATAAACTCCAGGAGATATACATAACTATATATAATGGAGATATTATTTTTAGTTATATTTAGCATATTTAAATAATGTTAATTTATCTGATAAAATAGCCTCACCATACTTTTCAAACCCTAAAGATTCATAGAAGTGGTAATTTCTACAATTTTTATGAGGAGTATAAACGGTCTATTTATTTTTATTAGTAAATTTTTCGAAAATCATTTTCATAGTTAATTTACTAATTCCATTATTCTGTTCATTTTGAGAAATGAAAATTTTATATAAATGTTGACTATTATGTTTTCTTTAATTTCAAATGCGCCAACTATATTTTCTTCTGAAAAAATCGTAGAGTGTTGATTTGTGGTTATATCGTGTTGTAAGTCTTCCAAAGTTTCACAATATGGACTCGTTAAATACAATAACCCAACCATAATAGAAATTTTTGGTTTTCATCTATTATTCACCTCTAAAATAAAACTCAATCCGTGAAAGGATTAAGTTAGACAGACTATTTTACAATAACAACGGGAATTTCTGAACGTTTTGCTACTTTGTGACTGACGCTACCTAACACCATTTCTTGCAAACTATTTAATCCACGTGTTCCTAAAACAATAGCTTGAAATTCTCCACTATTGGCAACTGAAACAACTGTGTCCGCAGGAACACCATGTGCAATTTTCATTTCATATTTTACATTATGCTCTACAAATAACTCAGTGATATGAGAGAGTTTGTCTTCTCTTTCATTCGTCAAACTGGAACTTTGTTTACCATGTAAAACATCTGTTTTCGATTCCTCAACATCTACAACTGTAAGAATAGTAACAATCGTATTATCATCTATAAAATTTAAAACCTCTTTTGCTGAACGCAAACTATTCTCTGATCCATCTGCTGCTAATAAAATTGATTTATACATAAATAACGCTCCTTTAGTTTAAATGATTTTCATTTAGTTGGCTTAACTCTGAAACAACTTTATGACTATCTGAATTTAATTTTTCTATACGAACAATATTATTTTTTTCTTCGAATTTTCGTACTATCGTGTCAATTGCATCTACTGCAGAATCATCCCATAAGTGTGCATTATTGAAGTTTAATTCTATGGTACTATTTTCAATCTCAAAGTTTATTTGCTCCATCATAGAATCAATAGAAACAAAAAAGATTTGTCCTTTAAAAGATAATCGGTTTATTTTACCGAACTCTTCAGAAATAACTTCTACTTTTGAAATTTTAGTAGCAAAGAATAAAGCACTGAAAACAACGCCTGCAACAACACCTAAAGCTAAATTATGCGTCATTAAAACAATAATCACTGTAATAAGCATAACGACTGCATCCGTTTTTGGTGCTTTCTTAATATATTTAAAGGAATTCCAATCAAATGTACCAATAGAAACCATAACCATAATACCTGCTAAAATTGGCATTGGAACTTGAACTACAAGTCCTCCAAGTACAATAATCATAAATATAAGTACAATACCCGCTGTAAATGTAGACAATCTACTGTTTGCACCTGATTTAACATTGATGACGGATTGACCAATCATGGCACAACCTCCCATGCCACCGAATAATCCGGTAATCATGTTAGCGATACCTTGACCACAGGACTCTCTATTTTTACTACTATAAGTGTCTGTAGCATCGTCTACAATTTTAGCTGTAAGTAAGCTCTCAACTAAACCTACAATAGCCATAGATAAAGAGTAAGGGAAAATAATTTGAAGAGTTTCTAAATTAAAGGGAACATTAGGGATTAAAAAGTGAGGGAAAGCTTGTTTGATATTACCTAAATCTCCCACAGTTCTAACGTCAGAACCTGTATACATATAAAGGGCAGTCAATACGATAATAGCTATTAATGGTGCAGGTATAGCTTTAAAAAATCTTGGAATTATATATACGATGAGTAACGTTACAATTACATATATATAAGTTGAAATTGATATCCCAAAGATATGTTCTATTTGAGACATAAAAATCATGATTCCTAGAGCATTCACAAAACCTATCATGACAGAACGAGGTATAAATTTCATTAGACGACCTACTTTAAGAAGTCCTAAAATTAATTGAATTAACCCCATCAGTATAGTAGCAGCTAGAAGATACTCTACACCGTAATCTTTCACAAGTGGCACAATTAATAAGGCAATAGCCCCTGTTGCACCTGATATCATCGCCGCTCTACCACCTACAATAGCAGTGACGACAGCAATAATGAACGAAGTATATAAACCAACCATAGGATCTACACCAGCAATGATGGAGAATGCGATAGCTTCAGGGATTAAAGCTAAGGCAACTACAATACCTGCAAGTATATTTTTGCCTGGCTGGTTAAGCCATTCATTTTTTAATTTTTCAACCATAACTTACTCTCCTTTTTATTTAATTATATTGTAAAGTATATCAGAAAAGTTTCATATGTATACCCCTTAATGAAACTTTGTGTTAAACTTTAGCTACAGGGTGGTGCAATTAAATGAAATACGGTTATATTAGACCCGTTACAATAAACGACGATTTAAATGAACAAAAAAAGAAAATAGAAACTCATACAAATGAAATTGTTGAAGAAATTCATGCTAATAATAAGAAGAGGAATATATTAGATGTTCTTTTAAATGAAAAATTAGTTCCTGGAGATATGTTATACGTTACGGATTTATGTATTCTTGCAGATTCTACGAAACATTTAGTAGATATATTAGATTATCTTTCTCAGGAGGATATATCTTTATATGTTATTAATTTAAATCGTTACATTTATAAAGACATCAAAGGTGAATTTATAGAGATATTACATGATATCACAGACTTTCAAAGTGATATTGTTAAATTTAGAACTCGTGTAGGATTAGAGAATTATTCAAAAGATGGAAAAACTTTAGGAAGACCAAAGCGAGATGATAAAAATCTTAGAGATGCTATTGAAATGTATATGAGCAAAAAATACACTTTAGATGAGATAAAAGAACAGACAAACATAAGTAGGGCAACTTTGTATCGTCATCTAGATAAATAAGAGGTGATGAACGTTGTTACAAGATATAGTCTATAAAGTATTGTTATCGATTCGAGAAGAAAATAGCGTAGATTTTAAAACGTTGGATGTGAGTGAAAAACCTTTTCTATTAGCACTTGAGAGCGTAGCAGGGGAAGATTTAGCACAAAAAATTTCTAAATTTCAAATAACTATACATAAAAGGCTTTTTGTTTTATAAAATTAATGTTCTGTTCTTTCCCTTTTGATTCTATAAATTGTTTGACGTGTAATACCCACGTCTTTGGCTATCTTACTAATAGATTCTCCTTTATTTAGTAGCTCAATAACACGATGGTAAACAATTCTCTTGTGAGGATTTTTAGCATTAGGTGAATATAGTAAAGGGCGTCCTTTATACACACCTTTTTCTTTCGCAATTTTAATCCCTTGCGCTTGTCTACGTTTACTTTCATTTCGTTCTTGTTCTGAAACCATTGCTAATATTTGAATGATTAAGTCTTTCATAAATTTATCTAATAATGGATTGCCAATGACTTCGTTCATCATAGGTAAGCTAGTAATCATCAATTGAACTTCTTTGTCTTTTAAATAATTAACGGTATGAATCACTTCATCGTAATTACGACCTAAACGATCAATAGATTCTACTATAAACCGATCCCCCATTCTTACAAAGTTAAGTGCTTCTTGAAGTATTGGTCTATTTTCAATAGATTTCCCAGATTGTTTTTCTATAAATATTTTTTCAGCACCAAACGTCTTTAAATTTTCGAGTTGTCTTTCTAAATTTTGTTCGATTGATGATACTCTCGCATAACCAACAATCATTGATTTTCACCTCACAATTAATTATACACCCTAATCATACGTTTTAGTTACTATAAATTCAATAACTACATATGTATGATTAGGGTGTACCTATAACCTACAATATCTCACAATTTTATATCGATGTTATTTTATGTAAATTTAACTTAGTTCCTTTTTATGATAAATTAAGTTTAGATTTATATTAAAAATTTTAATAACTTAAAAGGAGATTATCGTATGAATGTTTTAACAGTAGAGCATTTAACCAAAAAGATAGGTAAAAAAACTATTCTTGAAGATGTTTCATTAAAGTTAGATCGGGGTCAAATTGCTGGTCTTGTAGGAGCTAATGGAGCAGGTAAAACAACTTTAATGAAAGTTATATTGGGGTATTCAAGCTATCAAAATGGACAATTTGATGTTATTGAAAATAAACATAAAAAAAGTAATATTGGCGCATTAATTGAAAGTCCAGGAATATATCCATTCATGTCAGGCTATGACAATCTAAAACTTTTAAATGAATCTAAAAATTCTAATGACATTGATACCATTGTCTCACAACTTAAAATGAATGAGTATATACATAATAAAGCAAAAACATACTCCCTTGGTATGAAACAAAAATTAGGTATCGCAATAGCTTTCTTGAATCAACCTCAATTAATTATTTTAGACGAACCTATGAATGGATTGGATCCTAAAGCTGTACGGGATGTTAGAGAACTTATCATTAAAAAAGCACAAGAGGGCGTTACTTTTTTAATTTCTAGTCATATCTTAAGTGAATTAGTAAAAATCACCAATTCTATCTTTATTATCAATAAAGGGAAAATTGTAACAGAAACTACAGAAGAAGAATTAAATAAATACGAGGATAATGATTTAGAAAATGTATTATTAGATATTATAGATAAGGAGGAACAATCATAAAATGAGTACGCTAATCAAACAAGAGTGTTTCAAGTTATTTAAAAAGAAATCAACATATATTATCCCTATTATTATTATATTATTAATGCTTGCTCAAGCAGTAGTCTCTAAAAATTATGATGACGTTTTTTCTCCAAAATTAGCTATTTCATCAGCATTTAGTGGATTTTCATGGTTAATCTTCTTATTAATCATTCAAGCAAGTACAATCATTTCAATGGAATTTTATCATGGTACAATTAAAAATCTGCTTTACCGTAAATATACAAGATCAAGTATCATTATTAGTAAAATCGTAACCTTAATTATTTTTTCGCTAATTTATTTTATTATTACAATAGCTATAGCTATTGTTTTATGGGCTATTTTCTTTAACGATATTAATTTACTTGAGAGTAAAGGTGATGAACTATCACTATTAAGTAAAATGTTATTAACTGGATTAGGTACATTTATTGGAACTTGGTTAGTTTTAAGCATCACTTTATTAATCTCATGTGCAATGAAAAGTCCAGGTGTTTCTATTGCAGTCGGCATTGTCTTTTATTTTGCTACTTCTATTTTATCTGGTTTATTAACAATTGTTATTGATAAATGGGAATGGTTAAAATGGAATCCAATTAACATGATGAATATCATGGTTCAAATTATTGATAAAAGTTTTAAAGAAATTACAAAGTTAGAATTACATGAATTATTTATTGGTAATATTGTTTATATATTTATTTTCTTAGTTCTTGTTGTATTTGTCTTCAGAAAGAAAAATATCTAAATAAGTTCAATATAACTTGTGATTAACAAGTAACATACTAAGTCTCTCACTACTACTATTATGAGGGGGGGTGAATGTACTTATAATTGACATTTCATGAATATCAATTTTGCATTCCTATACTAACCAATGTTATAATCTAATTAACGAAAATGATTAACAATTAATACACCAATCCCCTCACTATTGCCGTAGTGAGGGGATTTTTTATAGTGTTGACTTATAGTCGCCTATTAATTATTTGTTGCGTTTACTAAGCCAATAAGTATAATACGCAACAGCACAGCCACTGACGACTGGTGCTATAATGTGAACGAAAATGATTAACAAAATAATACACCTCCTCTCTGCATCTGAATTGATGCCTGAGAGATAGGCGACCTTTGTATTATATCATTTCTAATAATTGAGTTACAGATGACTTCCGATAGGTCATTTTATGTTTAAATAAACATCAAAAACTAACAATAAAAACCTTGAATTTAGTAAATATAGATATCTTCAAATTTTTTAAATCATTCAAGTTAATATATAAGTATCTATCCCTATTAAAAAAAGAACGTTATTCCTATATAATATCAATACAAGAAGAAACTCTTTTTCAATTCGTTTTAAAAACCACAAAAAGTGAGGTCATTTTATGTTTCTTGAAAAATTAAAATGCAGTAATTGTGATAAAGAAATCGACAAAAACGAAAATATAACAATACACACAAATTCAAAAAATCTTAACGGAATAACAAACCTAAAAAGTTGGGCAAAAAATCAAAAAGTACTATGTGAAAAATGCTCGAAATAAAAATTATTGCTTTATTGATGTTGAGTCTCGGAACCCTTAACAAACCCAAAACTTGTCGAATGGTCGGCTTAATAGCTCACGCTATGCTGACATTCGTCTGCAAGTTTAGTTAAAGGTTCTTCTCAACATCAATAAATTTTCTCGGCATAAATGCATAATCTACTTTTTGTTTTGTAGATCTTTTTTCATTTTTGCATTTTTGCGATAAATATAAATTGCATTTATCGCTCCAAGTATGATCCAAATAATAGTTATAAATATATTCCCATATTTAATAACTAACGGCATAAATATTACAAAAAATATATTCAAAACAAGAGCGATAGTATGTTTAATATCATAGAGATACATTTATAAATCAACTCCTAAACTTCAAAGTTTATATTATGTACTTTTTACGCTCCCTATCTTTAGAAAAGAACTTTATTTCTATATAGTATTTAGACAAGAAGAAACTTGTTTCAAATTCGCCTAAATGTCATGCTCTATTTTTAGTGATATTTATAGCCCTAACAACTAGATAAACTGCATTTATAAAAATCAGAATAGTGTATGGAATTAAAATATATAAATTTTCTAATTGAACTAAGAAAGTTAACCCAACTAAAAATAAAATATTCAAAATGGTAGACATAATAAAAGTTATATCTAACTCGTCTTTTTTATTCAAAATATCCCACCTTTTTTTAAAAATTTTACCATAATTACTTTGTTTCAATTGCTTTATTGACGTTGATCCTCAGAACACTTAGCAATCCCTAAAATTATCGAATGATTGAGATCATAGCTTTTGTTATGGTGACATTCGTTTGCAAACTTAATTAGAGATTCTTCTCAACATCAATAAATTTTCTTGGCATAAATACGTAGTCTAATCAAAGAAATTCATTAAAGTCATGATAAAAGTTAATAAACAAGCAATTAATATGACTAACTTACCTTTTTCTGTCTTTTCATTTCCTTTTCTGTATTCTCTCATTACAAATAACCAAGAAAGAATAACTAAAATTCCTAAAATAATACTTATAACTTTCACAAATTTAGTCGCTCCTTTTTTAAGTAAACTTTATCATAGAAGTTATTAAATTTTAAAATACTCTTATTTGCATAGTCTAATGACCTCGCCGAGTATTTTGATGTTTCTTTAATCGCTACTTGATAATGTGGTGCGATTTTCTCGACTAATTCCATTTCAAGTTGATTACGTTATGTTAATGCTACTTCGCTTAGATTAAATGACTGGTAACTATGTGTTCTTCATTGCCACCCTTGCCACTCGTTTTTTCGTATAGTTCACGTGTTGCTTTAAAACTCCCTTTAGCGTATTTGATTACTCTTAATGTTGATTTAGTTGATCTTATTTTAGTTGTTCCCATTGTTATCATCTCGTTTTCGTTTAGGTGCTATAACATCAATAATACTTAGGAAAACTATTGGATACATAAACAGTGCTATTAGTATCCATACATTTTTGAATAAAGCACTATTTAACATATAGATAAAAATAATTAATACAGCACTAAATATTAAATGTAAAAGAATAAGAACGTGTCTTAGTTTAGATTTCTTCATATCACATATACCTCCGATAGTGAAAAGGACAATACAAAAATTAGTTCATTTTTGCTATATCTCATCGAGCTTTTCTCGTAATTTACTAATGTTAAATTCTAAAGCTTCATAATTCGGTATTTCATGTTGAGTTGATGTTGGTTACAATATTTAGCAAATTGATTTGTGTTTTCCCTCAACATGCTTAAATTTTTGACAATCGATTATCGTGTCGTGTTTCTCTATTAATCTAAAGTCTAATCGCTGTATAAGTAAGTATGAAATAAACCTAGTAATTGTAAATCATATTCTTTTAAATTATTGTCTAATAATTCAAAATAAATTGAAGTAGGAGAAGTAATTGGATTTCTCCATTTAGCAATTTTTTTATCGGTTTTTTTATTAATAATATAAGACCATTCTTCAATATTTTTATGCAATTCATAAGTTTCTTCCAAAAATTTAAAATCTATTTTTTCAGAAGATTTAAACCAACTTTTATCTGATATTTCAAAAGTAATCTTTTTCTCGTTGTCATTAAAAAAGCTAATAACAAATTGTTTATACTTAAATGGACTTTTTTGTTTAGATTTAAATAAAAGATTTTTCTTATTATCATAAACTTTAAAACCATTAAAAAATTTTCCATCGCCTATTAAATCAACAAATCGAGTTATAATGTTAGCATAATCTTTTTTTATATAACCTATTACATCATTAGTATTCGTATCTGTAATTTTGGAGAGAGCAGTAGATAATCTATTATAAATTTTGTATTTATACAATTTATATCAACTCCTTAAATTTAGTTAATCAAGCTATTTAGATGTTATAGCCTGTAGCAAAGTATTTATGAGTAAATAGTATTAAGTATTAACGAATAAATATTTTAGTACAAATATAGCCTATTAACATTACTGATAAAAAAGCTATTAGTGGCAGATATATCATAAGATATGCCAAATTTTATCACTCCTTATAAACTTTTAATCTTCCCAGTCTTTTTCAAGTTGCTTTGGAAAGGCTTTTCTCTGTTCTTCTAAATCTTAATCGTACCTTTCATTTCATATTTCTATCATAGCTTTATTTTTATTTAACCATTTTGGCGTTTTTTCTCGACTTCTCATGTGTTGCTATGTGCCTATATTCTCCGTTTTAGGCTGTCGCTTTCTGTGAATACGTTTCTCAGCATCAAAAATAAATTTTAAGGATTCAATTCTACGTTCCTTTCTAGCTTTCACTTTATTTATATTAAGGTTTTTAAAAGTTGGTGTAAGTTCTTTAATTATCAATTTTAAAACATAGTCTGTGATATTAGTCATTCTGTATGATTGAGGAATATCTAAATGTTCTCTAAAGTCGTCAATTTGAGTTTTAAAATTTCCAGTATGTTTGTATTGTTTAAGTAATTTACACCTATTTTTAGCATACGGTGATTTAATATTAGTTAATTCATTTAGTTCGAATTTAGTAAAATCATTGGTTAGTTTATTAAGAATTTTTTATTTTGGGTTGATACTTATTGTTATAATTTTATCTTCTACGTTTACTTCATAAGCAGTAAATAAAACAACTTTCTTAAAAGAAAGCCCACTATATTCAATATAAGTTCATCTTAAAACTTTATAGTAAACATATTTTAAATCATTAATAAATTGACGTTTAGTTAAGGATTCTTCTCAACATCAATAAATTTTCTCACCATAAATGCTCGTTCTAATTAATAATAATTTCATAAATCAAAAGTAAAATTGACGATATTAAAAGTGATACGCTAGATAGAATATCTAATTTTTTATCCTTTTTATCACTGACTGTATTTTTTATAAGTGCCACAATTGCAATTAATATTAAAAGCGTACAAAAAACATGAATAACCAAAAAGATGCCTCCTTTTTAGTAAAACTTAACACAAACATAATTTAAATTTTAAATATCCCTATTTACAATTTTAAAATGCTTTTTAGAGTATTCATTTAGGGAGTACATACTTTTTATACGAAAAATAAGTTTATAGCTCTTAAAATACAAAAAGCGATATTAAATACCTCTAAATCAAAAAATTCACAAATGCAACACTATTATACTGAGACTCGCTGATAACATTATCAATTCCTCTAGCATCAACTTCGATTTTATTTAACAACCACAAAACTATTGATATTCCAATTAATACAACAACCGGTTCTACTTTTTATTTCGTGTTTTTTATTGATTTTAAAATAAAAGAAGTTATAGCACACACTAAAATAATACAAATTAAAACAACACCTAAAACAAAATCATTTCCAGTCCATTCAACACCTATCTTCGAAGTACCATTACTTTTAAAATCAGCATAGAAATTAATAGCAATTAATATTAAAAAAGTGATACTAGAAAGGATACCTAAAACATCAAAAGTTAATTTCGCATAAGGATATTTAATACTCTTAGTTATCATCACAAAAACTCCTTTTTGTTTCAAAATAACACATTGCTTTTTTTATGATAGCTTAAATTTATAAAAAGCAAAATAAGCATAATTCACAAAACCAGTTTGTATTTTAATAACAGGGGCATATTTGCTAAAAGAGGATGGTTGTATGGAATCAGTTACTTATCAAGGATATAAAAATATGGAAGTATGTGAAGTAAATGATCCAACAGAAATTATTACTCATATTATGCCGTTAGAAGATGTAAAAGAAGCTTATGATATCTTTGATCAGAAAAAAGATAATACTATTAAAGTTATTTTAAAACCACAATAACATATAGATAAAGACGCCTTACTTTGAATAACTCGTTCAAAGTTGAGGCGTCTTTTACATATATATTTAAATTTTAATATTTTTCTATTTAGAAATTTCTTCCAGAAATTCATCCCCCCCAATCACAAATTGCATAAACTACTTTATCGAGTGTTTTTCCTATGTTTGTTAACTTATACTCAACTTTTGGTGGAACTACTGGATAGACAATTCTTTCAATATTTCTATATTGAAAGAATCTATAATAAGAAAAGAATTGAATGAATATAATAAATATAAACTCATCCAACTCTTCTATTTCTATTGATTGATATAGCGTTTCAAGTGTTTAGATGTCAATGTTTCTGAACTATCAATAAAGTTTTTAGGTGTTCCACTAAATTGGACCTTTCCGCCATCCAACCCAGGGCCTGGGCCGACATCGATGATCCAATCTGCTTCACACATCATCGATAAATTATGTTCAATCAAAATAACTGTATTGTTTTGATCAATTAAATCATCAAAACACTCCATCAATATAGGGATATCCGATTCATGTAGGCCTGTGGTTGGTTCGTCAAAAATAAAAATACTATTTTTTATCTCTTCATCTAAATGTTGTGCTAGTTTCACGCGTTGAATCTCTCCACCAGACAAAGTGGATAAAGGTTGTCCAAGTGACATATAATTCAAACCTGTTTTACTTACAGATTGTAATTTTGACTTAATATCATTCTTTTTATCAAAGAAAATAATACCTTCGTCAACCGTCAAATCGAGAACATCGGCGATTGAATATCCATCTATGGTAGCATCTAATACTTCTTGTTTATAACGTTTACCATGACAAACTTCACATGTTTGTGAAAAATCACCCATAAAAGCAAGTTCCGTTTTAATATAGCCCTTTCCACCACAATTTGGACAAGCACCTTTTGAGTTATAACTAAACATAGCTTTATTTAAGCCTGTTTCTTTACTGAAAAAGCTTCTTACACTATCAAAAACGCCTAAATACGTTAATAGATTAGATCTATTAGATCCTTGAACTGCTTTTTGATCAATAAAGATGGTATGGTCATTATTTTCAAAACCTGCTTTAACAAGGGTACTCTTACCTGAACCAGCAACGCCTGTTAAGACTGTTAATACGTGTTTAGGTATAGACGTTTTTACGTTATTTAAATTGTTTTGTGTCACAGGACCGATATTATAAAAATGGTTCGCTTCACGAATATTCTCTTTTAAATTATGTTTGTTACGTAATGCATTACCTGTCGAAGTATTTGAAGATAGTAATTCATTATATGTTCCTTCAAATGTGATTTCACCACCATTTTTTCCTGAACCTGGACCCATATCTATGATATAGTCTCCTTCTTTAATAACATCGGGATCATGTTCAACAATTAACACAGTATTGCCTTTGTCTTTTAAAGATTTTAAAATTTCATTGATTTTAGCTATATCTTCCGGATGCAAGCCAACACTTGGTTCATCTATAATGTAAACTAAATCCGATAAAGAACTATTTAAATGACGTATTAATTTAAGACGTTGCGCTTCACCGCCTGATAATGTCGTTGTGACACGGTTAAGCGTTAAATAACTTAATCCAATATATTCTAGTGCTTCTAACTGCTTTTTGAGAGGATCAATAATATATTTAGCTGTTGGATCCTCTAATTTATTAAGAAACTCTAAATTTTCCTTAATTGTCATTTGTGTGAAATCAGAAATATTTTTACTCATAATTTTAGAACTTAATATTTTCGAGTTTAAACGTTGACCTTTACATGTAGGACATATTTTATTATTTACTACATTTTTAAGATGTTTGGCATAGCGTTTCTTATTAAATTCTTTATCGCCTAAAAATATTCTACTGAATCTAGGTATTAGCCCTACATATTTAGCTGACTTTCTCCATTCTTTAGGAGGATTTTTTAACGTCATTGGCTCTTGATATAAAAATAATTCTAATTCATCTTTTGTATAGTCTTTTAATTTTTTATTATTATCAAATAAACCACTATCTCGATAGGCTTTACCACGTTCTTTATCTGGTCCAAAAGAAGGAAAGTCTATGGCACCTTCATTTAAAGACTTATCCCAATCTAGTAATTCATCTAAGTTAATGTCTTCAATATACCCTAATCCTTCACAAGTTTTACACATGCCCTTAGGACTATTGAAGGAATATGCATCTGAATAGCCAACAAACGGTTCGCCTATTCTAGACCATAGTAATCTAACGGAGGCATATATATCCGAAACTGTTCCTACCGTAGAGCGAGAATTCCCATTGAATCTTTTCTGATTAATTGTCATTGCTACAGGAAGATTTTTAATTTTTTTCACTTTCGGTCTGGGTTGTTGATTTAAATGAAATTGGATATAACTGGAATAACTTTCATTTAGTAGCTGTTCAGATTCCGCAGCAATAGTATTAAACACTAAAGATGATTTCCCTGAACCAGAACGTCCTGTAAATACGGTTACTAAGTGTTTTGGGATATTTACATCTATGTTTTTCAAGTTATTTTGTGAAGCACCTGTAATATTAATAAAATCCATTAAGTATCCTCCCTTTATAATCTTTACAACATTGATTATTGCATATTAATCAATGATTAACTACTCATTCAAAAGACGACAACTTTAAGTCTTTTATATTACAAATTATTCCACCAATTCAATCCGTTTTCACTAAGTAATTTTTCACTTTCTTTAGGTCCATAGCTTCCAGAGGCATAATTAGGAAACTGCGGCTGTTCTTGTTTTCATACATTTACAATATCAACGAGTACTATAAAAATGTTTTCAAAATTCAATTACACTATATTTATATCAATAGCGTTAATATTTGTTAATACTGAAATTTTTGTCATCTACGAACATATTAATATAAATAGAATTATAAAATTTAAAATATGACTCATTTGTCAGTATTGTTTTAGGATTGCTAGTTATCATTTCATGGTTATTTGTTTTACGAGAATACCAACATGGACATGAGAAAACAGAAAAAGGAAAGTTAGTCATTATTATTGCTTGTATACTGACTTTCATTATGACATTCATCAATATACTCGATTAATAAAAAACAGCACCTCGCAATGAGGTGCTGCCCTTTTATATCTTCTATTAAGACACAACAACGTGATCAACGTATCCATTTGTGACATGGAATGTAATATGACCTTTACCTACTGTGTAACCGTATAATCCTTCTGTTTTATCTGCTTGTTTTTTAGACAATGATGGTTGATATTGATAATGATCTCCGTAAACATCTTTTACTTGTTCTAAGCTTACTGTTTTAGGTGCGACCTTAAAATCAATCATTGCTGCTGTGTTGCCTTTGACTTGATTAAATGTTTGGTCATATACTTTTTTTGTTGATGTACCGTTTTGATACTGCTCATTCACTTTAATTCCGTTAAATGTTACATTTCCAGCTTTTAACGCATTATAGAACGTGTGATTTAATACGAATTCGCCACCTGACTTTGTATAACCATGATAATGATAATAATAACCTTGTGACGTATGTGTTTGTGCCTGTGCTTCATTTGATACACCGTTATGCTCAGTTACATTAAACCCTAATACTGTTCCTAAAGTAATACCACCAACGACCATTGCTTTTGCAAATTTCTTCATTATGGATCACTCCTCTTATAGAATTATAATGAACTTCCACCCTTAATATATAATATTACACTCATATATTCAAATCTTTTATAAATTAAAATATAAATTTATTTAAATATAATTAATTGAAACCCTAATTAATTATATAATACTTATAATATTACTCTACTTTTTATTCTTTCATTATTTTTAATTTGTATTCAACACATGTTAGCCTTAAATCATACACATGTTAATTGATAAGGAGAGTCCTAATGAAAACAATACGTTATTTCCTATACTTTTTTATCGTTTATTTTATAATCTTTTATTTAGCACAACGACTTTTAAAATTAGATCTAGGTATTGTGCGTTGTTTCATTTCATCTGTTGTTTTCGCTATAATGATGAGTTATTTTGCTTACTTTGCGAAGAAACTTAATAGATAATACCTATGTTTATTTGTCATACTTCTGCTTCATTCTATTAACGGTACTTCTTTCTATATCAGTAGTCATCCTATGAAAAGTTAAAAAACGTCATGACATGGTATCAATTGCTAGAAATGTAAATAATAAAAATAATGAAGAATATGTCGTGCAGATTCTTAGATTTAAAGGAGGTATTGTCTATAATGAAGATCATTGATGTAGCTATGTATCTTGTTCACTCTACAATACCTTTATCAAAATTAACGATGGACATGTTTTTTTATTTTGAAAACGGGAATACTTCACTATACGCTTTAACTACGTAAAACTTAATAAATGGAGGTCATATTATGGCTGGATATAAATCACCTGGACGTAAAATTGTTGAATATGTAGGTGTTGTAGCAATCGCTGCAGTATTTGCTGGCGTTTTTTATAAAAACCTTAAAAATGAAAACCAAACTGGTAACGGTTCTTTAGGCTAATTTAAATAATTTTTATAGATGATAAATAGAGCCACCCTTCACTCATTAAGTAGTGAGGGGTGGCTTGTTTTTTATTCTGGTCTAGGACTACGTTTCATTTTAATATATTGGGAGATACTATAAAGCGCAATACCAATCCAAATAAAGATAAATGTAATGAATTGGTGGATATCGAATTTTTCTTTAAATACGAAGATACCTAGTAAAAAGATAATCGTTGGACTGATGTATTGAATAAATCCTGTCAGTGATAGCGGAATGCGACGAGCACCCGCTGAGAATAAAATAAGTGGTACAGCTGTCACCGCTCCAGAGAATAAGAGTAAAAATGTACTTATATTCAAACCGACTGATGATTGGTGTGCTTGCCATAAATAAATGATATAAATCAGTCCTGCTGGTGCTGTCACAATACATTCAATCGCAATCCCACTCATTGCTTCAACACGTACCAATTTTTTTAGCAAACCATAAATCCCAAATGAGAATGCCAACATTAAAGAAATAATTGGAAATTCTCCTATCTTCATTGTCATGTAAATAACGCCAATTGCGGCTGATACAATCGCTAACGTTTCAAACTTATTGAAACGCTCTTTTAAGAAAATAAATGCGAGTAAGACGCTCACCAATGGATTAATATAATAACCTAAACTGGTTTGTAGCACATGACCATTAGACACTGCCCAAATGAACGTTCCCCAGTTAATCGTAATCACATAACCTGCAATAATAATCGCAACAAGTTGAATCGGATGTGCTACGAGTTGATTGATATCATGTTTAAGCGCTTGTGATTTTTTTAATACAAAAATCATTAGAATCATAAAAACCATCGCAAGGATAATGCGATATGCTAAAATTTCAAATGCGCTAATACCGTGAATGAATCTCCAATAAATAGGTAGAATTCCCCATAATAAATGCGCCCCTAACGCAAATAAAATTCCTTTTTTAAATTCTGCATGATTATCCATGCTAAACCCTCCTAGCAATATTACCCTGGAAATATGTATAACTCTATCGTATCAGTAGTTAGACGAAATGGGTATATCTAGGAGAATTTTTTGAAAAAAAGGTAGCCATTTTATATCGCTACCTCTTTACCATTATCATTAATGATATATTCTATTGCCGCCTTCTCTAAATTCTTCGGCTTTCTCTTTCATGCCTTCAAGTTGTTCTTTGTAGGAATCGCGAATATCATGTGATAAGCGCATTGAACAGAATTTTGGTCCACACATACTACAGAAATGTGCAATTTTCGCTGATTCTGCGGGTAATGTTTCATCGTGAAATTCTCTTGCTCGATCAGGATCTAATGCAAGGTTGAATTGATCAATCCAACGAAACTCAAAGCGTGCTTTACTAATTGCATCGTCGCGTTCTGTTGTCCCTGGTAAGCCTTTAGATAAATCTGCTGCATGTGCTGCAATTTTATAAGTGACCACACCATCACGTACGTCATCTTTATTTGGTAAACCTAAATGTTCTTTAGGTGTCACGTAACATAACATTGCCGTACCATGACTCGCAATTTGAGCAGCACCAATGGCAGATGTAATATGGTCATATGCTGGTGCAATATCTGTTACAAGAGGTCCTAATGTATAAAATGGTGCTTCTTTACAATAAAAATCTGCTAAATCTTGGTTTTCTTTAATTTTATGCATTGGAATATGCCCTGGACCTTCAATCATAACTTGCACATTATGTTTCCAAGCAATATCCGTTAACTCACCTAACGTTTTCAACTCCGCAAATTGACTTTCATCGTTAGCGTCATAAATTGAACCAGGTCGTAAACCATCTCCTAGAGAAATAGCAACATCATATTGACTTAAGATTTCACAAATCTCATCGAAGTGTGTATATAAAAAGCTTTCTTCGTGATGTGCAAGACACCATTGTGCAATAATTGAGCCACCACGAGAAACAATCCCAGTTAAACGATCAACAGTTAATGGAATATAGTGAAGACGTAATCCTGCGTGAATAGTAAAATAATCGACCCCTTGTTCAGCTTGTTCAATTAATGTATCTCTATACGCTTCCCATGTTAAATCTTCTGCTACCCCATTTACTTTTTCTAACGCTTGATAGATGGGCACTGTTCCTACTGGTACAGGTGAGTTACGTAAGAGATACTCACGAGTTGTATGGATATTTTTTCCTGTAGATAAATCCATAATCGTATCTGCACCCCAATGTGTGGCCCAAACTAATTTTTCAATTTCTGCTTCAATAGATGAAGACACAATAGAGTTACCAATGTTCGCGTTGATTTTTACAGAGAAGTTTTTACCAATAATCATTGGTTCAGATTCAGGATGATTGATATTATTAGGAATAATCGCGCGTCCTCTCGCAATTTCTTCCCTTACAAATTCTGGTTCCACTTGTTCTCTAATTGCTACAAATTTCATTTCTTTAGTGATAATCCCTTGTTTAGCGTAGTACATTTGTGTAACTGGTGTATCTTTACTGCCACGTCTTGGTTGATATTCGAATGGATGAGCTACATAGTTTTTATGGCCTTCTTTTGAAAAACCGTTATCAATCGATTGAATACGGCGACCTTCATAATGTTCAACGTCTTCACGTGCTTCAATCCATGCATCGCGAACCTTTGGAAGTCCGTGATTGATATCAACCACATAACTGTCATCATGATAAGGACCTGCTGTATCGTACACTACGACAGGTTCATTTTGAAAACTACGTTGTTCTAATTGGGTGTCAGAAAGTTCAATTTCTCGAAATGGTACAAAGATATCACTATCATTACCTTCACCTTTTTTAAAAATACGTTTACTTGCTGGGAACGTTCTTTTAAAATTGATTTTTTCTTGTTTCATTAACACTGCCTCCTAAGTTAGGTTACTAGAAGGGTCTAATATCACTGATTATATAATTCATAAAAAAAGCATTCAGCTTAATACTGAATGCATAAGAATAAGTGAATATATACGAAAATATATGTAAGTATCATAATGAAGAAAATGATTCATCGTTAAATTGACCTTTTCATCAAATTATGAAAACATCCATATGTCATTGTAAAGTGACTCACTGGCTTCCCTACGCTAGTATTAACTAGATCAGGTTCAAAGGGTTGGAACATGATGTTCCTTTCAGCAATATAAAGCACCCCTAGCAGAGATTATTAAATTATAGGTTACTTAACCTATACTTATACAATGACTTAAAATTCCAAGAATATCAAGTCATTATATTAAATATTTTTATAACTTTTAGACATCCGAAAGTCTAACTTCACACAACCCGAAGTATTACCCAAAGATTAAAAAAGCAGCACCCATAAGGGTTACTGCTGTTCTACTCTTTTGACTCATCCTCCAAAGAATAAATCAATAAAGTCTCTACTTCGGTTTCTATCTTGTTTATAAAATTCGGTATATCCACATTTTTTACAAGTTATCGTCTTAAAATTATTATGTTGTACATCTAAAAATTTAGACAATCCTGATCCTGTTGCAGATAATGTACCTTCTTCTACTTCTGTATGACCACATTTTATACAACCTTGATTTTGGTTTTCTGACATAATGAATCACTCCTCTATTATATTTGTTGTTAGCTTACATAATACAATAACCCCCAAAATTGGGGGTTATTCATTAATTTGATATTTCATGTTTATAACATCAATAAATATGGATTTTCAATATATTTAGCAAGTACTTTTAAGAAATCAGCTGCGCCTGCGCCATCTAAGATTTGATGATCGAATGTTAAACTTAATGGGATACGAGAGATTTGTTTTACATTATCTCCTTCAAGAACAAGTTCTTTAGCTAGAGCACCGACACCTAAGATACCTGTTTCACCTAAATTTAAAATTGGTGTGAAGTATTCGATACCACTTGCACCCATATTCGTAATTGTAAATGTAGCGCCACTCAGTTGAACATCACCTGTATTTCCTTCACGTACTGCTTCAGCTGATGTTTTAATTTCTTTTGCTAAAGTGCCAATACTTTTAGTATCTGCATTATCAATGACTGGCACCATAAGACCATCGTCAAGTGATGTCGCAATACCTAAATGTACATCATCGTATTCTGTTAATTCACCGTTTTCATAACGAGCGTTCATTGCGCCATATTCTTTAAGTGCTAGGACTACTGCTTTAGCTAATAAAGCTGTGACTGTCAATTTTACATCTTGATCTGCATCTTTTAATTCTTCAGATAATCGAGCTTTAAAGTCTAATAAGCGATCTGCATTGACTTTGCGATGTAATGTTAATTGAGCAGTATTATTAAGACTTTGACGCATATTTTGAGCAATACGTTGACGCATTGGGTTTAGACCTTCACCAATGCTAGACACATCGACGTTTTGTGCCGTTGAAGATGCACTTTCGTTAGACGTACCCACTTCACCTTCATAATCATAGCCTTCTGAGTCTACACGTTGAATATCTAATTTTGTAATACGATCATTTCCACCTGTACCTTTGATTCTTGTGATATCAAGATCCTTATCTTTAGCCATATTACGTGCTAATGGAGAGATAAAGATACGTTCTCGTTGTTCAGGCTTTGCTTCTTTTTCTGTATCTTTTTTATCAGATTGTTCTTCATTTGAAGAATCTTGTTGATCTTCAGACGTTGTGTCGTTATCTTTATTCTCTTGGGTAGTTTCTTCAGAATCATCGTCATCGCTTCCTACGTCTTCGCCTTCTTCTCCGATGATACCAAGCACTGCTTTTACTTTTGCATCTTCGCCTGCTTGTACTTTAATTTTTAGTAATGTTCCGCTTGCAGGTGCTTCGACATCGTTTGTTAATTTTTCAGAGCTAATTGTGACAATGCTTTCGCCTTCTTCTACTGTATCACCTTCTGATTTAAACCACTCTTCTACAGTACCTTCTTTCATTGTCATACCGAGTTTTGGCATAATAATATTTTCACTCATTGTGATACACCCCCCTACGCGTTAGCCTTTTTTAAGTCATCAACTAATTCAGATGCGACGTCTAATACTTTATCTGCATTTGGAATATATGCCGCTTCTAAGTTTGATGCAAATGGTACAGGTGTATCTGGTGCTGTTACTTTTTTAATTGGACCGTCTAAATAATCGAATCCAATATCACCAATGACAGAAGCGACGTCACCAGCAATGTTACATTGTGGACTTGATTCATCAATAACAATTAAGCGACCTGTTTTTTTCACTGATTCTAACACTGTATCTTGATCCCATGGAGACACTGAACGTAAATCAATGACTTCTACTGAAACGTTATCTTCTTCAAGTCGATCAGCTGTTTCTTCAGCCACTGCAACCATTTTACCAATCGCGACAATCGTTAAATCATCACCATCTCGTGTGACATTGGCTTTACCAATCTCAATCGTATAAGGTTCTTCAGGAACATGACTTTTTTGACCAAGTAATGTTTTATCTTCTGAAAATACAACTAAGTTGTCGTCTTGAATCGCTGACATTAATAATCCTTTTGCATCATATGGATTTGATGGTACAACTACTTTAACACCTGGAATTGTTGCGAACATATTATATAGAGATTGAGAGTGCTGTGCTGCCGCACTTGCGCCAGCGCCATGAACGGTACGTACCACTAATGGAATTTTAGCTTTACCACCAAACATATATCTCATTTTTGCACCTTGGTTTAAAATTGGGTCTAAACCAAAGCCAATAAAATCGTTAAACATGAGTTCTGCGATGGGACGTAATCCGGTAGCTGCTGATCCTACAGCTGCACTTAATGTAATATGTTCAGAAATAGGTGTATCAATCACTCGTTTACGACTATATTTTTTAGCCAGTCCTTTTGTAACACCGAATACGCCACCAAATGTATCGTCGTCTTGAATATGTTCTACTTTTGCGCCACCTGAAACGTCTGTACCAATTAAGATGACATTTTCATCTTTCTCCATAGATTGATCAATCGCTTCATTAATCGCGCCCATAAATGTTAATTTACGTTCTTCACTCATCGTAAAAACCTCCTCGTCTGGTTAGGTTCGTTCTTATCTATTTCTTCGTTTTAGTGCTTTAAAGGTTTGTTATGCAAAAACATCTTTGTATAGTGAATCTTCATCTGGTAATTCACTTTCGTCCGCAAATTTCACAGCATCTTCTACGGCTTGTTCAGCTGTGTTTTCAATATCATCTGCTTCTTCTTCAGTTAACCAACCTTCTTCAATCGCTTGTTTTCTGAATTCTACAGTGGCATTTTTATCCGCATTACGATCATCTGGTGACTTAACTTTTTGTTCGTCACCTTCAAAGTGACCATATTTACGATACGTATCACATTCGATTAATGTAGGCCCTTCCCCTTTTTTAGCGCGGTCTACTGCTTCTTGTGTTGCTTTATAAACCTCTAAGACATCCATGCCATCTACACGTACGCCTGGCATATTATAAGCTGCAGCACGTTCAGCAATCGTTTCAGATGCACTTGCATAGTCGTGTGTCGTACCTTCAGCGAATTGGTTATTCTCACAGACAAAGATAACTGGCAAATTTAAAATTGAAGCGAAGTTTAAACCTTCATGGAATGTCCCTTCATTTGCAGCACCATCACCAAAGAAGCATACGGCGACATTGTCTTTACCTTGGTTAATAATTGAAATACTTGCACCAATCGCAAGACCAAAACCGCCACCTACGATACCATTGGCACCGAGCATCCCTTTGTCAATTTCGGCAACATGCATTGAGCCACCTTTACCATGACCTAAACCATCACGTTTACCCATGATTTCTGCCATCATACCGTTTAAATCACACCCTTTTGCGATAGCATGTCCATGACCACGGTGTGTACTTGTAATATAATCATCGTCAGTCAGTTGTGACATGACACCTGTGGCAACGGCTTCTTCACCGACATATAAATGTACAAATCCTGGGATTTGACCATCACTAAAAATTTTGTGTACCTTCTCTTCAAAAAATCGAATTTCATTCATTGTTTTATAAATCCAACGTGCTTGTTCTTTTTCCATTTTCATTGTCAATTCCTCCTATCTTTCATAGGGCGTAAGTGTAATAACTACATGTGAATTGCAGAACCAAAGTATGCATCCGCACCTTCGCCAATCGCTTCTAATAATGCGGGATGTGGTTGAATTATTTCGGATAATTCATAGATGGTACCTTCTGACGCTTTTACTCCTAGGATTTCGCCAATTAAGTCTGTCGCATGAGGACCTACCATAAAGGCGCCGAGTATTTCCCCATATGTTTGATCAATAACTAATTTTATAAATCCTTCGTCTTCCCCTTTAATGAGCGCCTTCGCATTACCTTGAAACGCTGATTGTGTGACTTTCACATCATATCCAGCTTCTTTTGCTTGCTCTTCTGATAAGCCAATGGATGCCGCTTCAAGTCGTGTATAAATACAACGTGTAATGTTTTCTTGACGAACAAGTGGTGGGTGTTCTCCAGCAAGTGTTTCAGCTACATGAATACCATGTGCACTTGCAGCATGTGCAAGTTGATAACCTTTGACTAAATCGCCAATCGCATAGACATGTTTTTGACTTGTTTGATAATGGTCATCCACTTTAAAGAATTTGCCATCCATCTCTAAATTTAAATCTTTAGCCACTTGTGTATTCGGTTGTCTACCTGTCGCGACAAGTAACGTGTCGAAGCTGACGTCATCTTGACCATCGAGTACAATTTTAGTTTTATCTACTGTTTTAATTTTCGCCTTTGTAATAATGTTAATACCTTGATTTTCTAAATGAGCTTTTAACAACTCACGTGTATCATCAATTTCAGTAAGTAAAATATCATCTGCCACTTCAACAATGGTTACGTTCACGCCAAGATCAGCCATTGATGAAGCGAGTTCTGTTGCGATGACACCACCGCCAATCACTGCTAATTGTTTAGGTAGTTGTTTTAAATCGAAAAATGTATCTGTTGTTTCATAATCGACGTTATCTAATCCATCAATAGGTGGTACAAATGGTTTACTACCTGTCGCTAAAATAATATCTTTACCTTGATACGTTTCATTATTTACTTTTACGTTTAAGTCTTTTGAAATGCTTGCTTCTCCCTCAATATAAGCTACTTTATTTTTCTTTAGTAACTGTTTAACGCCACCCGTAAGTGTTTGTACCACTTTCTTTTTACGTTGTACAAATTTAGGAAAATCGATATTTAATTCTTTCGTCGTCATTCCCCAGTCATTAGCAACTTGAATGCTATATGCTTTTTCCCCGTGTTCTAATAATGTTTTAGATGGAATGCAACCCACATTTAAACAAGTGCCTCCAGCATTGAATTTTTCGATGACTGCCACCTTTTTACCCAATTGTGCGGCACGAATGGCTGATACATACCCTCCAGGTCCTGCACCAATCACAATCAAATCATATGATTCACTCATGAATGAACGCCTCCTTCCGTAAGAGAACTTTTATCATTTTATTATAAAGAGATATTTGTAAGCGCTTTCTTATCTCTTTATATTTATTTTACATCTTATATTTTAAATTTTCAAATTATTTAGTATTTATTGTTTTTTATTTTTTCCATGCAAGTAGACATTAAAAATTTGGTGAAAATTTTAAAATAAAATCTATATAATTCTTATTTGAAGTACGTTATACTTTATTCAATATCACTTTTAAAAGGACAGTTAAACTATGATTCAAACTATCATTACTGCTGCGATATTGTATATCGCAACTGCAGTCGACTTACTTGTTATTTTGCTTATTTTTTTCGCGCGAGCACATACAAAAAAAGAATATAGAAATATTTATATTGGTCAATATGTAGGATCTGTGACATTGATTGTCGTAAGTTTATTCTTTGCCTTTGTCTTAAATTATGTGCCTGAAAAATGGATTTTAGGATTACTTGGTCTTATTCCTATCTATTTAGGATTAAAAGTAGCTATTTTTGATGATTGTGAAGGAGAAAAAAGAGCGAAACAAGAACTAGACAAACACGGATTAACTAAACTAATTGGCACGGTTGCGTTAGTGACGATCGCAAGTTGCGGAGCAGATAATATCGGATTATTTGTCCCTTACTTTGTCACATTAAGCGTCTCTCAACTCATTGTGACGTTAATCGTCTTTTTAGTTTTAATCTATGTCTTAGTGTTTACTGCACAGAAGCTTGCATCTATTCCTGAAATCGGAGAAACTGTAGAGAAGTTCAGTCGTTGGATCATGTCAGTGGTCTATATTGGACTTGGTTTATTTATTATTATCGAAAACCATACCTTGCAGACGATTTGGGGAATGTTATTTTAAATGAAAATTATAAAAGGACTCTAACCTAAGCTAGAGTCCTTTTATTTAAGGTTGTAATTTCATTATCGCACCAAATTGTTGTTGGGCATTTGTAAATGTGATGAACGTAATAAGTTCGACAATTTCTTTATCTGATAAATGAGACTTTAAGACCTCTGTGTACGTTGTAGGTATTTGATCTCCCAGTTTGATATAGACTTCTGTAAATCCAATACATATTGCTGATTTTTCATCTGTTAGACTCCCGGTAGGCTTGCCTTTTGCTTTACAATATTGGCATCCATTTTTCTGCGCTAGCATACGGCGTATCTCTTCTTTGAGTTTTGCGTTTAAAGCACTAGTATTTTCTAGTGTGTCACTCAATGCGGTCCACGTCTTCATAATGTCCTCATGATGACCTAATAATTATTGAAATAATGTATGACCTATGTGTGAGGATTCAATAATAGCCATGATATTTTTCCTCTATTTAGACTAAAGCCGCTTTTATTTTTTGTAGTCCCTTTTTCATTACTTCTCTAGGAACTGCAATATTAATTCTAATATGACCCTCTGCGTTATGAACAAATTGCTCTGCGCCTTCAATAATGACACCAGCGTTTTTAATAAAGAATTTTGCCATTGATTCATCAATATCTTTTTCTTTAATATAATAGCTTAAATCTACCCAAGCTAAATACGTCGCCTCTGGAATTTTAAATTCTGCATGCGGTAGTTCTTTTTCTAGGAAATCTGCTAAATAGTTAAAGTTATCATCTAAATAATGATTCATTGCTTGTAACCAATCTTCGCCTTTTTCATAAGCAGCTTGCGTGGCAACCACACTTAGAGGATTTTCTGTACCAAAGTGATGTGTGTTCCAAGTTTTTAGAAGTGATTCATTTTGAATAATGATATTTGAAAACATTAAACCTGCAATGTTGAAGGCTTTACTTTGAGACATAGTTGTAATGATTTTGTCGTAATCCGGGACAGCTTTGTCAAATGGGGTATGTGATTGACCTGAACGTTTGATATCACAATGGATTTCATCTGAAATGAGCCATACATCATTCTCTTTCATAATTTGACCTAATGTGGCTAACTCTTCTTCTGACCAGACACGTCCCGTTGGATTATGTGGATTCGCAAAAATGCATAATTTAATATTTTCAGTTTCTACTTTTTTACGTACATCATCAAAATCAATCTCATAATATCCATGATGATTGATTAGTGGAGAATACACTGTTGAAATATGATTTTTATCACATGCCATTTTAAATGGACCATAACTCGGCGTAACAATTAATGCTTTATCATCCTTATCACAAATATAACCTACAAGTTCAATTAACCCAGCCACAATACCATGAGAGAATACGAGGTGCTCTTGAGGGAAAGTGAAACCATAACGTTTCTTTGTCCAAGATACAAAAGCTTCATAATATTCAGAACCGAAGACGTTTGTGTAACCTAAAATTTTCTTATTTAAACGTTCACGAATCGCATTTAATACGACTTCTGGTGTACCGAAGTCCATATCTGCTACCCACATACGAATCAGTTCATCATTATCTTTTAAATCAGACGTATCTGCATTACCAAAAAGATAACCTTTGTAGCCTTCCACATTCATTGCATTTGTATAGCGACGATCAATGATTTCATCAAAATTGTAATTCACAAGATTTCCTCCTAAACATGTTCATGTGTTTTATCAATTATCATTCTAATACTTACGCTATATTCTGTATATTAACTTTACTTTTCATTCAACGCAGTAGACACGCTTTTTAAACGAAAAACTCTTCACTAATACAGTAGTGAAGAGTTTAAAATTTAATATGTTTGAATACATATATTATGCTAGACCATCAATGACGTATGTCACACCTAGGACTGCGAATGTAAATGCGATTAAGGTTGAAACAAAAATCATACCCATCATTGGATTAAATAATAAGATAATCCCTAAAATAATACCTAGGCTATTTACGATAATTGATAAACCACGTAATTGATGTTGTTGTGATAGTGTAAACAGACCGATAACCGAACTGAAAATAAACCAAAACGCAAACATAAATACAAAGAATACTGAACTTGCTCCAACATTAAATACAACTAGAATGCCAAAGATTAAATCAATAATACCATTAATTAAAATTAATTTTTTATTTACACCTACAAGTTTTTTTGCTGTACGACGGAATAAAAGTTGAATGACACCGCCTATCATAATGAGTAAGCCAATCAGCCAGGTAAGTGTATAGAAGTTTTGAACTGGATTACTAAATATAACCACAGCAATAATCAGTAATAGCGTACCAATGATTAAACTTGACCAATTTAATTTTCCACTATCTTGGGCCATTATTATCTCTCCTTTTTTATATTTAAAGATTACTACAAGTATAATTTATCTATTATTGGAATACAAAAACCTCACTAATCGATTGATTAGTGAGGCTACTTTTACGAATTCAAAGAATTGGTAAATTGTATACTAGTATGTACCACCATTAAGATTTTTCAAACAACTTTTGCAAAATTATTTTCAATCCCATTAATTTATAATTTTAATATAAAAAATATACCTAGTATGTGTTATTCCTCTTTAAAAATGGGTAAGTATGAATTACGTAAAAAATTTAGGAGGTATACAATGAGTAAAGCATTAGTAGTTGTTACAAGTGTTTCAAAATATCCTGATATGAATCGTCCAACTGGATTATGGTTAGGTGAAGTCGTTCACTTTGCAGATGTGTTATACAAAAATGGCTATGATATCGACTATATTAGTCCAGAAGGTGGCTATACTGCTATCGATCCTGCAAGTCTACAAGAAGATATGATGTCTGAATTAGATTGGAAATATTATCAAGATAAAGACTTCATGACACGTCTTGGTAGTACACTTACACCAGATGCCGTACGTGCTGAAGATTATGATATTATCTATTACGCAGGTGGTCACGGAACAATTTGGGACTTCAAAGATAATAAAGATTTACAAGAATTAACACGTAAAATTTATGAAAATAACGGTGCAGTTTCTTCTGTATGTCATGGTGCTATTGGTCTATTAAATGTTACAGATAGTAAAGGTAATTCTATTATTAATGGTAAAACTGTAACTGGTTTCTCTAATACTGAAGAAGAAGCAGTTGGCTTAGCAGATAAAGTTCCTTATTTAACAGAAGATGAACTTAAAAATCGTGGTGCACATTACGAAAAAGGTGACAACTGGAGTCAATTCGCTGTTATTGACGGTCATGTGATTACAGGTCAAAATCCACAATCTGGTAAAGCTGTAGCTGAAAAATTCTTAGAATTAAAAAACAATAAATAAGACACCCCGCAGTGTTAATAAAAAAGTTGGACCTTTCAATCTTTAGAAAGATCCGGCTTTTTTATTTACTCTACTTCATAATCATTTCAATGACAGCTCTAATATTTTTATCGATATATTTATCAACATGTTGAGCAAGGTAATAGTGACGTTTCACATTTAAAGTTGTTATCATTAATTTTTCATAATCTTCGGGATGAATTGCTGATTTTGAAATAATCGCAAACCCATTTCCATCCTCTACCATTTGTTTGATAATCTTAATATTATTAATTTCTATCAAATATGGATTTAATTTCAACTCAGAAAGACCTACTTCCTGATAAAACCTTGTTCCAGACCCTTTTTCTCTAACGAAACATATATCCATTCTAGGTTGAACCGATTTTTTGTAAATATACACCATTTCGTCTTCCATTATTTTCTTACATTCTATTGCATTATCTTGAATTTCCTTTTCTACAATACCTATATCTACTCTGTTGTGTTTAATATCATTTATAACAGAATCTGAATTATTAACACGTAAATGAATATGTAACTTAGGGTATTGTTGCATAAGACTGGTAAGCTGTTTTGATAATAAATATTCACCATATGTATAACTGCTTCCAATTGTTAAAGTGCCTGAGATGATTTCAGATTCCGATGTTAAGTTTTGCCATAATTCTTGTTCAATACTTTCCCGCTGCAATGCGTATTGTAATAGCTTTTCGCCATCTCTAGTTAGTTTTAAATATGGAGATTTAAATTCAAATATTTTAACATTATATTTTAATTCTAAACGTTTAATATCACGACTCACAGAAGGCTGCGAAGTATATAAATTTTCTGCTGCTCTAGTAAAACTTTCTGTTTTGATTACTTCAATTAATACCTTATACGGATCCATGCATCATTCTCCTTTAAGTCTAATATAACATTTTTGATATATATACAATACTTATTATTTATTTAACGCTATAACAATAACGTGCTAAGATTTCATATCGAGGTGAAAGTACATATGAAATCAATCACGCAGCCTTCATTTATGAAAGGTATTATGTTTACATTTATAATCGCAATGATCAGTTATATATTAGCTAAATTTCCTATTTTACATACGATTGGGGCATTAGCTATTGCTATTATTTTTGCGATGCTATATCGCCAAGTGATGGGATATCCAGAACACATTCGTCCAGGTATTACGTTCGCATCGAAACGTTTATTAAAATTTGCGATTATCTTATATGGGTTAAAATTAAATATGGGAGATATTCTAGGTAAAGGCTGGAAATTACTACTTATTGATATTATCGTAATTATCTTTTCAATAAGTTTAACTTTACTTTTGAATCAAATTATTAAAGGAAATCAAGATATCTCTATACTACTTGGTATTGGCACAGGAGTATGTGGAGCTGCAGCTATTGCAGCTACAGCACCAATCTTAAAATCTAAAGAAAAAGACATTGCAATAAGTGTAGGTATTATTGCACTAGTTGGAACTATATTTGCACTTATTTATACAGCTATCGAGGCTATTTTTAACATACCTACTATAACTTATGGCGCTTGGACAGGTATCAGTCTACATGAAATCGCTCATGTCGTCTTAGCAGCAGATATTGGCGGGCCAGAGGCAATGACATTTGCTTTACTTGGAAAATTAGGCCGTGTGTTTTTACTTATTCCATTAAGCATTGTCTTAATTTTGTATATGCGTTATAAGTCACACTCAAGTCAAGTACAACAAAAAATCGATATTCCTTACTTTCTCATTGGCTTTATCATAATGGCTTGTATCAATACATTTGTTCCTATTCCTTCATTACTTATGAATATTATAAATGTTATTACAACGGTATGTATGTTAATGGCGATGGTTGCTCTAGGATTGAATATCGTTTTAAAAGAAGTTATTTCAAAGGCACTTAAACCTTTCATAGTGATATGTATAACTTCAATTTGTCTGTCTGGTGTGACTCTCTTAGTTACTTCTATAATATTTAAATAAGTAAACATGTTATATGCTTATATTTAAAATAAAAAGCATGCATTTCACCATTTTGAAATGCACGCTTTTTTAATCATTATTCTTCAATGTTTGTTAAATCTTCTAAGATTAATTCTGAAGCGATTAATCCTCTATATTTTGCCCAACGTTCACGGTTTACATCGTGTACACGATCATTTCTAACTGCTTCAATATTTGACCACGCTTCTGATTCTTTTAATTTTTCATAATCTGCTTTGTTATCTTCATCTACCATAATCAATATACGTTCTGGATTGAAGCTTGCAAATCGGTCTGTATCTACTTTTAAGTAATCTGCACCCATATATTCAGGTAGGTGGTTCTCCATATCTTCAGGAATAGAACCATTAAAACCAACTTTTTGCAAGAATTGTCCAACATATGAATGTGATGCATGAACATATAAGCCATCATGTGTTGGTACAGCAGCAATAGTTGATACGTCTTTATCAAGTTTAATATCTTTGCTTAAGTCTTCAACTTTTTCATTGTGTTGAACAACAAGTTCACGGCCTTTATCTTCTTTAGATACGAGTTCTGCAATTTGTTTAAATGTTTCAATACTTTGGTCATAGTTAGCATCAAAACTTTCTAATAATACTGTTGGTGCTGCCGTATTTAATTTTTCAAACATTGATTCATGTCTTGTTTTATCTGCTAGGATTAATTGTGGTTCTGCTTTTTTAATTAATTCTGTATCAGGCTCCAAACGTGAACCAACAGATGTATAGTTACCTACTAAGTGTTTAATAGAATTTTCTAAGTTATTTTTATCTTTGTCATCAGCAATACCTGTGACATTCAATTCTAATTTAGCTAATGCTTCTACAAAAGAATATTCTAACGCAACGACTGATTCTAATTCATCTGGTATTTCTACGTTAACACCATTCGATTCAAATTCTTTACCCATAATATAAATCCCTCCAAATGAGATGACGTTTCATTTTTCATACAATATAGTTATTTACATTTTAGAGAAATTTAAACATTTCATTCTTCCGTAATAAAAACGATTAGTTACAAGAACTAACCGTTTTATTATTACCTATAGCATGTTTAATCTTAATAAATCGATCACGCCTGTTGAAGCGCCTGGGAAAGCAAAAATCAATTGACTTAATTCTTTGGCTGTTAAACGTTGATTAATGATAAATACAAGTAAGTTTACTAAATCATTGGCAGCATCTGCATAGATTTCAACACCTACTAAGTGTTTATGTTCATCTAGTACAATATACATTTCAGCTTCTGTTTCATTCTTATATTCGAATACCATTTGTTTACCGAATGGCACATGTTTTACTGTATATTGATCATTTTCTTTTGCGTCTTCTACAGTTACACCAATTTGTGATAAACGTGGAAGCGAATAAAGTACCGAAGGAATAGCTGGATATTTAATTTCATCTTGTACCATACCTAAAATATGTGCAGCAATATAGTTTGATTCAAACGTCGCAGTTGGCGTTAATTTAGGAATCGTTTTATCTAAAACGTCACCGCTTGCGTAAATATTTTTAACATTTGTTCTTAAGTACTCATCTACTTCAATACCTTTTTTACTATAATTGATACCGACATTTTCTAATCCAATACCTTCAACATTTGGAACTCTTCCTGTTGCATCAAGTACATATTCTGTATTGATTGATAATCCAGATTCAGTTGTTAGTGTAAACGCGTCTCCTTCTTTTTTAACTGCAGCTGTATTTTCATTTAGATAGAATTTAACGCCTTCATCTTCTAATTTTTTAACTAATTTATCTACATGATTACGGTTAAATCCTGGTAAAATCTCATCTGTATGATGAACCACATGAACGTCAGCGCCAGTTTTAATCATGATAGATGCAAATTCGATACTGATAATTCCGCCACCAATGAATGTGATACTTTTTGGTGTGTCTTCCATCGATAAGAAGTCACGGCTATCATGTGTATATTCTTTACCTTCGATAGGTAATTTATTGCTATGTTGACCTGTCGCAACGACGATATTTTCAGTTTCAATCGATTCACCATTTACTTCAACTGTATGTTCATTTTTAATTACACCTGTACCATCATATACATCAATACCTTGTTGTTCAAATAATGATTTTAACTGACCAGCCATTGGATCAATCACTTTATGTTTATAATCCATTAAGTTTGACCAATTTACTTTAAGATTTTGTGATTCAACAATACCAGGATAGTGTGTTGCTTCTTCTAACACTTCAAATGGATTTTCAAGTAAGATTTTAGCATTACAGCCCCAGTTTGTGCATGTTCCCGCAATACGCTCTTTTTCGATAATTGCTACTTCTTTACCTGCATGTTTTAATGTTAAAGCTGCGTGCCAAGCTGCATGTCCACTACCAATAAATGTAACGTCGTATGTTTTCATTTAACTCATCCTCTCCTTTATTTTTTATTGAGTTGTTTCAAACCATGTTCTAATTGTTCTAATACGTCTTTTGCTTGGTTATATTTCGTTTTATCAAAATTTGAAGGTAAACATTCGGCTACCGCTTCAAAAACTGCTTCTTGTTGTTGATGTGCTTTTTCAGTAAGTGTCACCATCAGTTGACGTTTATCAGTTTCAGAACGTTCTCTTATGACCCATCCTGATTGTTCTAATCTTTTTAAAAGTGGTGTCAACGTATTACTTGATAAATCAAGTTGTCTACCAATCTCATGTAATGTTCGATTATCTTCTTCCCATAAAGCCAGTAAAACTAAATATTGAGAATACGTTAATCCAAATGGCTTTAGTTGTTGTTCATAAAATTGAGCAAATAAGCGACTCACATTATATGCAGAAAAACATAATTGATTCGCTAAAGTCATCTCGTTCTTGTCCAATACAACACCTCTTTTCAATCGTGCAAGATTTATTTTAGTATAAACAATCGCGCGCGATTAATCAAATGATAAATATCCAAACATTTCTAAAATGTTGAAGGTGCGGGATAGAATTTATTTTAAATTTGTTGTTTCACTCCCTAATACTTTTGCTATTTTAATTAGAAAAGACTCACTTTCCTTTAATAAAAAGAAAAGTGAGTCTATGATTTACATATGTCCAATCGATAAATATTTATTTCTTTAATCTTCTTTTCGTAGTTTCCCGTATTCTTCCGTTATTAATTCAGATGCTTCACTATTAATCAGACTTTTAATTTTTTAAAAGTAAGACTACCCGCCTACTAAAAAAGATAATATCTGCTCTTTTTATTTCACTTTCAATCCTCTATATCGATTTAAGGTACCGATAAATTCTTGTTTACGTGGTAAGGCAAGATGTCCTGGATGTCCATTAAAATGAGAGAGCGCTTCTAACCCTTCATGGTCAATTAAGTGATACATCTCATTTGTTGCTTGAATTATGGAATTCTGATTATTGATGCCATGACGTCTAAAGTAATCTAACATCACCGTAATAGCGTTTGTCTGACTATCATCCACAAGTTGTTCTAATCCTGTTAGGTTAATAGGCTCATGACCATACATAATAGAATGTAATCCTTTTGCTTTAAAACGATTGTCTTTTCCTTTTTTAGAGAAAGAATCCGTTAACGGTATGCGGTGAGATAGCACTCCGAATGACTGATCACCGTCAATTTCTCGCTTATAGCCGTCAGTATTCGCAATTTCTTTTGCTTCTTCTGTTACGTCTTTTAAATGATATTCATCCATCATTAACACTTGGTCAGCAACATCAAAATAATCTCCTGAACCGCCCACAATAAGAATAGTAGAAACACTATAATCTTCATATAATGATTTTACTTTATTAGAAAATGGAGTAATGGGCTCTTTTTCAGGAGCAATCAGTTGTTGCATACGACCATCACGAATCATAAAATTAGTAGCTGATGTATCTTCATCGACTAATAATAATGAACTTTCTGCTTCTAAAGCTTCGATTACATTTGTGGCTTGAGATGTACTACCACTTGCGTTTTCTGTAGAAAAGTGTGTCGTATCTTTCTTTCCTGGCAGATTATCAATAAATGGACTAATATCGACATTTTCAACGTTTCGACCATCCTCAGCACGTATTTTCATCGCATCATGTTGAGTCACCACAAATTCTCGACCGTCATGTTGAATGTGATCATATACACTACGCTCAAGCGCTTCTAATAGTGTCGATTTACCATGGTAACCTCCACCGACAATAAGTGTAATTCCTTGTGGAATAGCCATCCCTGTGACTGCCCGGCCACTTGGAAGATTGAATGTATGTTCAAATTTCTTAGGACTTGTGAATTGAATGGCACCTTTCATTGGAGCGTCTGACACACCACTTTTTCTTGGTAAAATTGAACCATTTGCCACAAATGCGACTAAGTGCTCTGTTTCAAGTTGTTGTCTCATATAAGTCTGGTCTAGTTTTAATGCGACTTGTTCGTTCAATGCTTGTTGATTTAAATTTTCGTATCGTATCGCTTTTTCTACCATTTGAGGAATGCCATGTATTATCGTATGTGATGCTGCTTTTCCTAGAATCTTACGTCCAGCTGCTGGTAGTCCAACTTCAATACGTATTTCAATCTCTTTATTATTAATCACTACAGATGTACGTTCGAGTATCTCTTGTCCTGGATGATCAATAAAGATCTTCCCATTTTTACCAGAGCCTTTCACGGTACGATTGAAATGTTTTAACTGGGTATCCACTGTTCGAGTTAAAAAGTCTGAAGTCGCTATACGTTTATCTTTAGTGTCTAATAATTCATTAGGAATTTCAGTCTCTTGTTTCCCAATAATGACACGCATTTTTGAAGGTGGCGCAAAAGGATCAACTTGGACATGATCTATAGCTAGACGGAATTGATCAAATTGATATATCCCTTTCATTCGTTTATAAGCGCCATATTTTTGTCCGTCTAAAGATTTAAGTAATCGTTCTAAATCTTTTGACTGTTTCATCTTAATTCCTCCGTTCATAGCATTGCTTTTTTATATTTACCCTTTTTTTAAAAAATAAAAAATCACTACTCCAAATCATTGAAGTAGCGATATACATACGTTATTCAGATTTAACACCTGTACGTAATCGTAACTCATGTTCAATTTCAGCTAAACTGCGACCCCGTGTTTCTGGAAGATACCTAATCACAAAGAACATCGCTAGTACGCCAATAGCAGCAAAAATTAAGAATACCCATTCTGTATCTAAATTATGATTTAAAATTGGGAATAATTGTGCAACGATTAACGTACCAAAGTTTAATACTAATGCCGCAATACCTGTTGCTGCTCCTCTTGCACGCGTTGGGAATAATTCAGGTAACATGACCCATAAAACTGGGCCCCATGAAATTCCAAAGAACACGATGAATAATGATAAACAAATAATAATGATCCAGGCTGATGATTGAATACCGATTGACCAAATAAGCATCGCCATAATAACCAATGAAGCAATCATTCCGATGTTTCCTATAACGAGGAGTTTTTTACGATCGACACGGTCAACAATAAATAATGCCAAAATCGTTACTAATACGTTTACCACACCAATACCGACTGTACCGATAATTGAAGCAGAGCCACCTAGACCTGCTTTAGTAAAAATCGTTGGGGCATAGAATATAACTGCGTTGATTCCGATAAATTGTTGAAAAATCGCAAAGATACACCCAATAATAAGCGTCGGACGTAACCAAGGTGATTTGATTACTGAGAATGTGGATTCTGATTGAGAAGCTATTTCTTTCATTTCTTTAATTTCAGCATCAATTGCATCTGGATTATATGTAATTTTCATTACGTCACGCGCTGCTTTTTCACTTCTATTTTCAAGAAGCCAACGTGGACTTTCAGGCATAAATGCTACACCAATTAATAAAATTAATGAAGGAACCACGGCTAAACCTAACATCCAACGCCAAGCGCCCATATCTGCAAAGGCATAGTTCACTAAGTATGCAGCTAAAATACCAATTGTAATCATTAATTGGTTAAGTGAACCTAAAGATCCACGTAGTTCTGTAGGTGCCATTTCAGTAAGATATACAGGTACTGTTGACATTGAACCCCCTACGGCAAGTCCAACAATGGCACGACCAATAATAAGCATGACAATATTTGTTGAAAATGCTAAAACAAGTGATCCAACAATAAATACCAATGCGATAAATAGTACTAAGCGACGACGACCAATTCTATCTGATAAAGGTCCACTGCCACCTGCACCTACAATCGCTCCGAAAAGCATTGATGACACAACTAACCCTTCTATCGCACCATTATGTAAAGGAATGTCCTTAGGAATATAAAGTAATGCGCCGGAAATAATACCGTTATCATAACCGTAAAGCAAACCTCCTAAAGCACCCAAAATAAAAATCAAATATTTATTTACTTTCATATACTATCCTTCCTTTTTCAAACTAGTAAATATTATACGTACTAATTGAAAGCGTTTCAATATTTTTTTAATTTAATTTAAAAAAGCAATCTTCACATCATAGCTGTAAAGATTGCCATTCATATTAGTATGATATAAAATCGTTCTCTTTTCTAAGCAAGTAATAATGGACTTGAAAAAATAAGAAAGAAAATAATTGTTAAAAATAACGTGATACTATTAAATACTTTGCTGCCACTCATTAGACCTACAACACTTGAAACCACTGACAATAGCATGACAAAAAAGCCAGGTAAATACCAAAACATATCTGTAAATGTAATCGAAACTGCAAGTAGAAATGATAATACACATAAGATACCAGAAACTATATTCATATTGTTTAATCTCATTGATGTCTTCCTTTCTGTAAGATATTAATCATATTATATACTATATTTACATTTAAATTTACTATATATCATTATTTTTTTAAATATAAAATATCCTATCTAAATAAGAGTATTTTTAATTTTGATTGAATCTCTAAATATTTTTTTTTAAACAAAGTTAAGAAGTATGATGTATAAGATGCATAAACAATCAAAATTAAAACGTTCATTGTCTTTTAATTATTTTTTACTAAATACTCATTTTTAATGAGTTATACAATTTAGATGAATCCATTTATTATTGATATATTATGAACATCAATAAGGTTAAATATTTCATCATATACAGATATGTCTTCTAAAAGAATATAAAAATGCACCCCAAAAGTTAGATTTTAAGTCCAACTTTTAGGGTGCATATCAGTTTTAAAAATAATAATTTGCTTAAATTAGTGGAATCTCATGCCACCGTCGACAATAATAGTTTGACCAGTAATATAATCAGAATCACTACTAGCTAAGAAACCAACCACATTAGCTACATCTTCTGGTTTAGATAAACGTTTTAATGTGATTTGATCAGTGAATTGTTTCCAACCCCATTCTTCTGGTTGATTATTTTCTTCGGCTAATTTTTTAGCAATACCTTCCATCATAGGTGTTTCAACGATACCTGGTGCAAATGCATTTACTGTAATGCCTTTGTCAGCTAAATCACGCGCAGCAACTTGAGTTAATCCACGAACTGCGAATTTCGTACTACTGTATAACGATAATCCCGCATTACCTTCAACACCTGCTTGAGATGTTGCGTTTATAATTTTACCGCCATGACCTAATTTTTCAAATTGTTCTAAAGCCGCTTGAATGCCCCAGAATACGCCTCCAACATTTACTCCGATAACTTGATTAAATTGTTCAGGTGTGACTGTATGGATAGGCGTTGTTGGTCCTAAACCAGCATTATTTACGATTACATTTAACTCTCCAAAATGTTCTACAACTTTACGTGTCACATCGAAAACATTTTCACGGTCAGATACGTCAGCTCTAAATGCGACTGCTTCTTGACCTTCTTTTGAAAGTGCTTCAGCAGCTTTTTTTGCGCCTTCTTCATTAAAATCGACAATAGCAACGTTAAAACCGTCATTAAATAAACGTTCTGCTATTTTGAAACCAATACCTTGTGCCGCACCTGTAACAAGTGCTACTTTTTTAGAATTGCCCATTTACTACACCTCTTAAAGTAATATAACTTTCAATTATTATGTTAGCACTTTGTATGAAAAATACCATGAAAAGTTTGTGAACTTTTGAACAAAGTTTTGTTAATGATTACTTCTTTAAATAATCAATAAATCGTAATAAAGAGGTCTCATTTTTTCTGTTGTCATTGACTATCGCTGTAAAATACACTGAATAATCAAAAGGATGACCTAGAGGTATGGCCTCAATATATTCGTCATTTAAAATGGGTTCGTCTTCGATCATGTAACTAGAAATCATGCCTACACCTAAGCCTTCTGCAACAGTTCTTAATAAAACGATAGGATTATGTGTACGAAATACAATTTTTAATTCCCCATTTTTCTCTTCAAACTTTTTTAAATGATGATGGTAAAAGTTACGATCATAGAGAATAAATGGATAGTCTTTAATATCCTCTAAATTAACAGTATCTTTAAAGGTAAGTTTAGATTTAGCAGGTACAATAAGTTTAAAATTCGTCGATAAATTAAGTGGAAATTCATGAATTAAAGACATTGTTTTATCTGATTCTTTTTTGCCAATTAATCCTAAATCTATATCATTATTTCTCAACATTTTTATAATATTTTCACGGTCAGATTCTATAACTTCAATATCTACGCTTGAATAATCAACTTTAAATTGAGAAATGACTTTAGGAAGTAGTTTGTGAAATAACGTTGGTATAGTGGCTATGGTTAATTTTCCTGCTATATGTGTATGTAAACGTTCTACTTCTAGCATGAGATGTTCTTTAGCTTCCAAAATTTCCAATATTTTTGGAATCAATCGTTTACCAATTTCTGTGGGTATGGTTCCTTTTCTAGAGCGATAAAATAATGAATATCCTAATTCTGTTTCCAGATTAGCAATCGATTGACTCATGGCAGATTGACTAATATGCATCAGTTCACTTGCACGAATCATTGATTCTTGTTCGTATACTGATTTAACATATATTAGCTGTTCAAAATTCATATATTCTCCTCCTTTATATCAGTTTTACTTATATTAAATTAAATTATTCTAATTATACATTAACTTCTACTAATACTATAATAATTATGTATAAATTAAGATAAATAGGATTAAATAGAGGAGGTTAAACATGTCGCAACGTTTATGGTCAAAAGACTTTATCTTTGTAACGATTGTGAATTTATTTATGTATTTAATTCACTACATGCTTATTGTGACAATTACACAATTCACAATCGAAACGTACCATGCTTCAGAAAGTATTGGCGGATTAGCAGCTGGTGTATTTATCATTGGCATGCTAGCTGGAAGATTAGGCGCTGGAAGAATCATCGATCATCTGCAACCTAAGAATGTGCTCATTGGCGGTGTCATTGGCTCTATTATAGCTATCGCTTTATATTTTACAATTCATAGTATTCTTATTTTGATGTTCGTTCGTTTTATTCATGGAATTGCCTTTGGTTTCTCTTCAACAGCAACAGGTACGATTTCTTCTAGATTAATTCCAGAAGAACGTAAAGGTGAAGGTATCGGTTACTACGGTTTAAGCGTGACGCTTGCTTCCGCTTTTGGCCCATTCTTAGGACTAGTATTAAATAATAATCTAGGATTTTCTTCAATTTTTGGCATCAGTTTGATTAGCATTGTCGTTTCATTTAGTTTTACTTTATTAATTAAAAAATTACCGATGAATCATGACATCGTTACTGAAGAACAACGATGTCCTAAAGGTCTCAGTGCTTTCTTACAAAAAGAAGCATTACCTATTTCATGTGTTGTCATCTTAGTAGGAATTGCTTATGCAAGTGTACTTTCATTCTTATCAATATACAGTGAAATGTTACATTTAGTTACTGCATCTAGTTTCTTTTTTATTGTATTTGCAGTTGTGACTTTTGTGACACGTCCATTCACTGGAAAGATTTATGATCATTTTGGCGAAAATAAAGTCATGTATCCTGTACTTCTAAGTTTTGCCATAGGATTAGCTATTTTAAGTATGGTAAGTTCGCCATTTTTACTATTACTATCTGCTGCATTTATTGGCTTTGGCTATGGCACCATCGTTCCAACTGCGCAAGCCATCGCCATTCAACAATCACCTGCTAGTAAAATGGGATTAGCTACATCAACGTTCTATATCTTTGTGGACTTTGGTGCAGGTATGGGTCCTTTCATTTTAGGTCTACTCATTCCATTTATGGGCTATCGCTATTTATATCTTGCAATGGCAGGTCTAATTATTATTGCAATGATTTTATATTTCTTTGTACATGGTCGTTATCAAAAAAGTACTTCTTCAAAAGATTAATATAAAAAAAGAGCGTGCCCTCATTTAACATGAACACACGCTCTTTCGTTATTTTTACAAGGTTTTAAGACGTCCATCTCACTAACTTCAGACAACCGTTAGTCTTACCTGATTTCTTTTTTTAGTATCCTATTACTAAAGCAATAGACATAGCAACGCTACATATAATTATCCAAATTAATATAGGTTTCCATACAAACTTCAACCATTCAGTATAAGAAATTTTACCTACAGCTAGAGCTCCCATTAAAATTGCTGATGTAGGAAATAGAATATTACTTATTGAATCACCGTATTGGAAGGCTAAGACTGTAAGCTGACGGTTAATATGTAATAAATCAGAGATAGGAACCATTAAAGGCATAGTCGTTAATGCTTGACCCGAACCTGATGGAATAAAGAAATTAAGAATGAATTGCAAAATAAACATAGCTATAATTACTAATGACGTTGGTACATCTGATAACAAGGTCGTCAATGCATGAACAATAGTATCTATGATTTTCCCATTTTCTAGCAGTACGATAATTCCTTTTGCGATCCCAACAATCATTGCTCCAAATAGAATATTTTTCATTCCATCTACTAAAGCATCAAACGTACCATTAAAACCTAAACCACCTACTAAGCCGGCTAAAATTCCTGCAAATAAGAAATTAGCGCTCATTTCATTGAAACTCCATCCAAATTTAAAAATACCAAATATATTGAATAGGATAGTTGCCATAATAATCATTAAACTAAATGCTTGTTTTTTACTAAAATGTTGATAATCGATGTCTTGATCAACTTGTCCTTCTTCTTTTTCTAAATGATACACAATACTTTTAGTTTTATCTTTTTTAATTTTACTTGCATATAACATTACAGTTGAAATGGCAGTTGCTAATATAAAAAGATATATCATCGTTCGAAGTCCCCAACCTGAAAACATTGGAAGTTCAGCAACTGTTTGAGCCACACCAACTGTAAAAGGATTTAACATGCCCCCACTAAAACCACTAGCTGCCCCCAAAATAACCATTGCAGCACCAGTTAACGCATCATAACCTAAGGTACGAGCAATAATGATACCAATGGGAACAAATATAATAGTTTCTTCAGCTAAACCTATTGTAAAACCTAATATTGAAAAAATTGTCATCGTTAGTGGAATCATTAAAAAATTGGCTTTACCTAAAACTCTCATAGCTTTATTTACACCATTTTCAAAAGCACCTGTTTTGTGGACAATTCCAAAAGCGCCACCCACTAAAAATACATAAAAAACAATTTCTCCTCCGCTAATCAATCCTTCTGGGACAGCTCTAAATATATTCAAAAAATTTAGATGTTCTGAAGATACTGTGTGATAGGTGCCAGGAATAACTATGGTTTGTCCGTTTTTCTTTTCTCTCGCATATTCTCCAGCAGGAATAATATAAGTAAGTAACCAGGAAATTACTATAATCAACATTAATATTGCATAGGTGTGCGGCGTTTCTAGTTTAAACTTTCTAGTTTTATTCTTTTTCATTTATGTCATCCCCTTGTTATTCATTACATATGAATCAAAATTCAAAATATATATAATTTATCATAACCTATTTAAACAAAAATGATAATATTACATTTTTAATAATTTTAAACTTTTTGCTTTATATATCAAAAGTCAAAAACCGTATCATTTTTGGCTTCTTTTTAATAAGTCTGTCTATATCAATTTTAATGTTAAATATAGACCTAGTAAGGTCATAAATAAAACTGGAAGGGTAATAACGATACCTGTTTTAAAATAGGTTCCCTATGATATTTTAATTCCTTTTTGAGCTAAAACATGGAGCCATAACAATGTAGCTAAAGAACCAATGGGGGTAATTTTAGGTCCTAAATCTGAACCTATTACGTTAGCGTATATCATCCCCTCTTTAAGTACATCATTAGCTGTTGATTGACGAATAACAATCGCATCAATGAGCACGGTCGGTAAATTATTCATAATAGAAGATAATATAGCCGAGATGAAACCTACAACCATGATACTTGTACACAGTCCATGATTGGATATTGCTGAAAATATCTGTCCTAACATACTTGTAATACCAACATTCTTCAATTCAAAGACCACTAAATACATACCAATTGAAAAAATCACAATATTTCATGGTGCTCCTTTAATCACTTTTCTAACTGATACAGCGTTTGATTGTACTGCTAAAATAAGAAAAACGTTATGACAAGATTTAATTTAATCCTCTCACAACGTTTTATTAAACGATGATTTATTTTTCTTCTTTTACAATGTTACCATTTTCATCTAACTTTTGAATTTTTCCATGTTTCGTTCTATATGTACCTAAAATCTCGCCTTTTTTGTTACGATAGTTCACCATCCAGTTACCATGATGATCCGTCATTTTGATATCATCCCATAGATAACCTGATTTTTTTAAATCTACTTCATCGAAATCAGAAATTAATTGATATACTTCGTTACGATAACGTGTATTGACACTACCAGATTTTTCTAAATCATTTGAAGCTAACGGATTCCCTTTATCATTAGCACTATCAGGTAACGCGTTTGAAATATGCATTTTACTTATAAGTTCTGGTAAAGCTTTATTATCTTTATTATGTTTATATACTTCTTCTAAACTAGCTTCTTTTCCTTTATCAAGTAAATCGTTATAATCCAATGTACCTTTTTGCATACGTCCTACATAAACTGTATCTTTATTAACTCCAATTAGCGCTTGATAGGTACTTTTATCTGGATAAACCGTAAAGAACTGCATATGTTTTGGTGCATGTTTTACTGGTTGTTTCATTTTAACTAATGTAAAATCAACTAATTTATAATTATGTTTGCCCGTAGGTAATCTATATTCATAAATTCCAGTTAGAATTTCATTTTTAGTCAATGTATATTGATCGACACCATCAATACAGAATGCTAATGCTAATCGTTCTTTCATTGATAATTTAGACGTGTGGGTTGATGACGTTTCATCTTTTTGATCTGATTCGTTCTTTTTAGCTTTTTGAACATTATTTTGATTTGATTTTGATTTATGATCTTCTTTTGAAGATTCATGCGTACTACAAGCAGCTAATAACATCATCATGATACTACCCAAAAATAAAATTTTTTTCATCTATTGGCCCCTCATACATTCTTCTTATTTTACTAATATACTATACATTATTTATACATTATTTGAAGAGGAAGATAAATATAAATTTTGTTAAAATACCACTTTTTCATAAAAGTTGTATCTTATATAATTAAAAAACTATGTTACACTGTGTACAATGTTTCATTATTGTTTATAGTAATTAAAATTTAAAGGAGTTTAAGCATGAAAAAATTCTCTGCAGTCCTAATGACAAGCGCTTTATTACTTTCAGCTTGCTCACATAGTAATGATAGTAATGATGAAAATGAAAATAATACTAAACAAACATCTCAAACTAATAAAAGTGATGACAATCAACAAAAACATAAAAAAGTTATTAAAGAGGGTCGTACATATATCGATGGTATTTTAATTGTAAATAAAAATATAGGTCTTCCTTCAAATTATAATCCTGGTGAAGATCCAAAAGCCCAACAAGCCTTACAACAATTATTTAGTGCTGCACAAAAAGAGGGTATTAACTTATACAAAATGAGTGGCTACAGAAGTTATCCTACTCAAGTTCAACTATACAATCGTTATGCTGCACGCGATGGTAAAAAAGCTGCAGATAAATATAGCGCACGTCCTGGCTACTCAGAACATCAAACAGGTCTTACATTTGACATCGGTGGCGTTAATTCAGATAAAAACTTATATGCAAGTTTCGGAAAAACAAAAGAAGGTCAATGGATTGCGAAAAACGCACATAAATACGGCTTTATTGTGAGATATCCTAAAGGAAAAGAAAAAGTTACTGGTTATCAATACGAACCATGGCATTTACGTTATTTAGGAAAAGATACTGCTAACAAAGTATATCAATCTGGTAAAACATTAGAAGAATATGTAGGGTTAAAATAACTTCGCCACACATATTATTAGTCAATTAAAAACCATGAGTGAGAATACTCCTACTCATGGTTGTTTTAATATTAACTTCATTGTTTCACGTCAAACATCATATTTTATCTATTTTTACTATCCAACCAATCAATGATATCTCTAAAAATACTTTGATTATATGACGACTCATTGAAAATTTCATGTTGTAAATTTTCATAAATATACAGAGACTTTTTCTTAGAAGCAATTTCATTATATAAATCGATAGAATCTTTATAGCTTACGAGACCATCTTCTTTACCATGTAAGATGAGTACTGGATCTATAAAATGGCTTGGATGTTCTTTTAGATAGGCAATACCATCCATCAGGGTAAATATGAGGCCTATAGAAATCTCTTTAGCGACTAAATCATCATCTCTATATTTTTGGATAATTTCTTCGTCAGAACAAACACCGTCTTCCAGTTCATTTTTGACATATGTATCTGCTGAAATATTTTTATCTGGCTCTCCGAATGTACTTTTATTATAGCGCGTTAGTGCGCCAGAAGTAATAATGCCATCTACTTTATTAGGGTATTTGGTACCAAATAAAGTTACCGCGTAACCTCCCATACTATGTCCGATTAAAAATACTCTTCCACTATAATTCTCCTTAGTGTAGTTAATTATCCTATCCAAGTCATCAATGATTTCATCCACATGACTATAAAATACTCTCTTACCTTCAGAACGCCCATGACCACGTTGATCAAAACGAACGACATTATAATGATGCTCATTTAAAAACGCGACCAATTCATCATAACGGTCTAGATGTTCTGCAAGACCATGTGCAATTATAATATTTGCTTTACTTTCTTTAACTTCATTAACTTTTGTATAGAGTTTAGTTCCATCTTTTGATTCTAAATATTTTATATAATTCATTTCTATCATCCCTTTTATTTACCTTTACTCGTATCTACCCCTTCGTTAATTAGAATAAACACATATAAAACCTCTTAATATTCTTATTTCGTTTGATGGTTTTCCTCTTATTTTTCCCATAATAACATCACTATGCATCAAAACTTTCTAAAAAACTCATAACTCTATACTCTTAATATATAAAAAGCGTGCTAGTCTTTCCAAAATAATCTCTTTAAGACTGCACGCTCACTTAATTACTTAATTATTGTATTTTCTTTTTCATGAATCATTTGAATTATTTCATTATTTTCGTTCATAATCGCTACTTTAGGTGCATGATCGATTAATTCACGTTCGTCCAACTGTACATAAGTCATAATAATAACAATATCATCTACTTCTACTAAGCGAGATGCAGCACCATTGAGACAAATTTTCCCACTACCACGTTCACCCGCAATCACATATGTTTCGAAACGTGCTCCATTATTATTGTTTACAATAGCAACCTTTTCATTTGGAAGAATATCAACCGCATCTAAAATATCGGCATCGATCGTAATACTTCCTACATAATTTAAATTGGATTCTGTGACACGTGCTCTATGAATTTTACTATTCATCATTGTTCTAATCATTTTCTCTATTTACTCCCTAAAATAATATTATCTATTAAACGTGCTTTAGAAAATTTCACAGCTAAAGCGATAAAAATTTGCCCATTTATTTCATTAACAACTTCAAGTTCAGGATAACTATAAATTGCGACTTCGTCGATATGACCGCTTGTATGTTCTTGTAAGTATGTTTTTATTGCACCTACAAGCATATGACTTCGACGTTCACCTTCTTCATACATATCTTTTGCTAATGTTAAACTTTTACTTAAATGAACCGCTTCTTTACGTTCTTCATCAGTTAAATACACATTCCGAGAACTACGCGCCAGTCCATCGTCTTCACGTACTATATCGACGCCGACAATTTCAATAGGATGATTAAAATCGTTTACCATTTTCTCAATAATTGCTAATTGTTGTGCATCTTTTTTACCAAAATAAGCTTTATTAGGACTTACGATATTAAATAATTTATTAACTACTGTAACGACACCATCAAAATGTCCGGGACGTTGTGGGCCTTCTAAGACTTCCCCTAGACGTCCCACCTTTAATGTGACGCCTAATTCATCTGGATACATCTCTTCAACGGAAGGATGAAATACATAATCGACATGAATATCTTTAACTAAAGAAACATCCTTATCTATTTGGCGGGGATATGCATCATAATCTTCATTAGGTCCAAATTGTAATGGGTTTACAAATACACTAATGACTGTCACATCATTTTCTTCAACTGAACGTCGCATCATACTTAAATGTCCTTCATGAAGCGCACCCATTGTTGGAATGAAACCTATTGATTGACCAGACGCTTTTATGTGTTGTGCGATTGTTTGCATCTCTTTTACAGTATTAATTACTTGTGTCATTTTTATTAACCTCATCTAATACTTTTTTCTTATACGTATGTGCTTCTGCAGGAAATGCTCCTGCTTTCACTTCTTTATCATATTGCTTAATACCATCAATGCCTACAGATAAATCTGCAAACTGTTTTACGAATTTAGCATAACGTTCTACGCCATAATTCAACATATCGTGATACACCAATACTTGTCCGTCTGTATCTTTGCCTGCCCCAATACCAATAACTGGAATGTCTAATTGTTTACTAATTAATCCAGCTAAGTCACTTGGAATAGCTTCTAATACTAACGCCACTGCACCCGCTTCTTGAACGGCATGTGCATCGCGAATAAGTTGTTCTGCTGCGTCTTTTGTACCACCTTGTAACTTGTAACCCATAACACCGACACTTTGTGGCATTAAACCAAGATGTGCAACAATTGGAATACCCATTTGTGTCGATTTTTTAATGAAGTCAGTTAAATGGGCACCTTCTGCTTTTAATGCATTCGCATTGGTTTGTTGATATAACGTTATCGCATGATTTAAATCATGTTCCGCACTTACGCCTACCGCTCCGATAGGTAAGTCTACAACGATAAATGTATCATCGGCGCCTCGACGAACAGCTTTACCATGATGAATCATATCATCTAAAGTAACTTGAGTGGTTGTATCATAACCTAAAACTGTCATTCCTAGCGAATCACCAACTAGAATCATATCAATATTGGCTTGTTGCGCTTGTTTTGCACTGGGATAATCGTATGCTGTAACCATTGAAATTTTTGTACCATTTTGCTTCATTTCCATAAGTTTTGACAAATTTTTCATTATTTTATCGATCTCCTATAACATTATCTCAATAATATCACGTATAATTATATGTAATATTTTAAAGAAAGGAAAGTTATAAATGCGTATTGCGATTATTGGACCAGGCGCTGTAGGTACGACGATTGCCTACGAATTACAACAAGTATTACCTCATATCACATTACTTGGAAGAACAAATAAGTCCATTCACTTTCAACCTGCAAATCAACATGTCATTGTTAAAGATATTAAGTCTATGACTAACTCTTTCGATGTGATTATCGTGGCAGTCAAAACGCATCAACTTGAATCTTTAGTTCCAGACTTAAACCGTCTTACTCATGATGAGACAATTATTATCTTAGCTCAAAATGGATATGGTTTGCGTTCAACTTTACCATTTAAACATGTCTATCAAGCTGTGGTCTATATTAGTGGACAGAAAAAAGACGATGAAGTGACCCATTTCAGAGATTACCGTTTGCATATTCAGCATGATCATCGGACTGAACAACTTAAACGCTATTTAGAACATACTAAAATAGAACTTATATTAGAAGATCACATAGAAACAACGATTTGGTATAAATTACTCGTCAATCTTGGTATTAACTCGATTACTGCATTAGGTGGCAATACTGCACAAATTTTAAAAATTTCGGAAGTCTATCAATTATGCACGCGCTTATTAGAAGAAGGTAAACAAGTCGCTATGGCAGAAGGTATTACATTGCCTGACACGATTGTTGCAGATATTATGCATATCTATACTGGTTATCCAGATCATATGGGGACAAGTATGTATTATGATGTGATGAATCATCAGCCCCTTGAAGTAGAATCAATTCAAGGTTTTATTTATCGTAAGGCTAGAACACATCACCTTTCTACGCCATCGTTAGATACAGTTTATGCATTATTACGGTCTCACCATTCTTTATCCATTCAATATTAATGTTAAAATCAATGTTTAACTATTAATATTTTGTCAAATTATATAGTAACAAACCCTATTACAAGCTATATAATTATTTTTAAAAACTTTTTTACTTTAATAAAAGGGAGATATATCTTTGGATAAAGCAACACGTATACTTAATATGTTGACATTATTATTAAATGGTCATGTTGTCACTCAAGAAGACTTAGATCGGTTTACAAATGTCAGCAAAAAATCTATTCAACGTGATATTAATACGATTAATACATTTTTTTATGAAAGTCATTTTTGGAGAAGCAATCATACTAAAATCGTCTATAATTATCAATTAGGCGGTTACGAACTCACACATGATACTACGAACAAACAAAGCCTTGGTGTACTAAGTTTACTCATTAAGTTACAAAGTCTCACACCTATTCTTCATTACGATATTTACAAATTTTTCTTACATGCGCTGTCGTCTGTCAGAATAGAAGATAAACATATTTTGATGACGATGTTACATCAATTCAAAATACGTGATGATTTACTTCCTGGAAAAATATTAATGGATCTTCAAAAAGCAATTGTCAATAAACATAGAGTGCGTATTAAAGTAGATCATAACAAAATAACTATTAAACCGTTATCTATTTTATATATGCATTATGATTATTGGTTTACTTACGAATTTCAACATAAAATACATACTGTTTCTTTGAAATCGATATCATCCTTACACGTTCTAGATACAAAATTTTCTAAAGACTTCGCGAATAATGCAGTATTATTTGAAATGAGTACAACCATTTGGAATCAATTTAAACAACAATTTTCAATTAAAGAGATTGTTTCACGTAATGAAGACACCATTTTGGCTTGGGTAAATTGCACGCGATTTGATGCTTATTATATTGCTTATCAACTTGCTCCTCTAGCAAAAATCATTGCTCCGGAATCATATATCGATAGTTTTATTGAGCGTTTAGATGAAATTAGACGTACTTACACAGAAAACAACAGCTGACCATTAAAATCAGCTGTTGCTTTTTATTAATCAATTGGATCTCCATGTTCATCATATTTTGTCACTATACCGTCAGACGTAACGATATATGAGCCAACTAAATCTCCATTTTTATCTAAAATTGAGAAGCCCCAATCTCCGTTTTCATCTTGTTCTGGTTCTTTATATGTGTACGTATCTGTATCTAATTGATGACCTTCATAATCTTCTACCTTATCAATGACATTTGCACGTGTTACTTTTTCATCACTTGAGGTATCCTTCTCACTCGATGTATCATCAGAACTTGATTCTGTGTCAGTATCAAATTCTTCTGGTTGTTCTGGTGTATCACTAGTAATATGATTTGCAACTTCGTCTAACTTGGCTTCTGAAGGATTAGCAAGTTGTTTCGTTTCTCCATTATTTAAAATACGTGTCGTTTCATTTTTAGTATAATCATCTTCTTCCCAAAGACGGCCTTGGAAATGACTTGGTACATCGTAGAAAGTCACAGTTCCATCTCCGTTATCTTTAAAAGTAACATGACCTAAAAATGTATAATTTGGAGATAGTACAATCGTTCCATCTGGGTATACTTTTGAAGCCTTTTTATTATATGGATTAATAGGCTCACCCGACATATCTATAGGTGTATAATTCCCATCTTTTTCGAACACTTTATCTACATCGTTTCTTGCTGTGAGCCACACTCTAGCAAAGTACTCTTTTGAATTTTTACTATCTGTATTAGATGTATGGCGACTTTCTGATGATTTACTACCACTAAATGAAATTTGTTTTGCAATTTCTTTATAATCAATACTTTTACTATATTTATCAAATAATGTATTTACATCTAACTCATGTCCTGTAGAAGAATTCCTAAATTGTTCATACGTACCCGCACTTTGCGTGGCAGCAATAAAAACTTTGTCGCTTCCAACACCAATGATTGTCGCAAATGAACCCTTTGCCGGTTGTGCATTATAGAATTTCATATCGCTTGGTGCACCTTCTAGCTGTTCTGTAGTCTCTAATTGATAAGTATCTATATTTTTTTGTTCGCCGCCACCGTTATAATTCGCAAAATATGAATGATTTTTTAATTCATTAGCATTGATGACATAGTCTGACACTGAAGGATCATTTAAAGCTAACGCTACTTTTTCAGCTTGAGATAAGTTGTCGACATTACTATTTATTTTATTCTCTTGTTGATTGCTATCATTTGAACCTTTATTACTATCTTGTTGGGTATTATTTTTATCATGATCTGAAGTGTTTTTATTGGATGATTGGTTACTTTGTGATGTTGTATGTTCTGATTTTTCACTAGAATTATTGAACCCAGTCATATCTCCTAAATCACAACCTGCAAGTAAAGTTGTCGCCGTTATCGCGCCGATAGCTAAGTAATGTTTCTTCATTTGTTTCGCTCCTTTTAAAATAAAAATATATATTCAACTGACAATATTAAACAGACTCTGTATGTTGTTATGAAAAAGTACACACTTCATTATCTAAAGCATGTACTTTTTTTATATCAATTACTTAATATGTTGACGTACGAAACGACCAGCATATCCTTTAAATGATTCGCCACCAGACATTTCTTGTTTAGCATAAGCATCCGTTGAACCACCCATTAAGTTATATCCATATGTTCTTAAGCCATACATTTTTGTAAATGTACTATTTAACATTGGTGAGCCTGAAGCGCCTGATCTAAAAATATCTTTCGTTTGAATCTCGGTACCATTTGATGAGAATTGAGTTACACGAAGTTTATTAAAATACGCTTTGGTGTTGTCGTTATATTGCCATGGATATCCTAATGAATAAAGTGACGAATTGAATTTCAATTGTTTAATCTCTGAATCCGTTGCAATTTTAATTGGTTTCACATATTTAGACATATTTTGTTTTGTGTGAACCACTGCAATATCATATTGTGGTACTTTAATCACTTCTGTTGCTTGGAAAACATATGGCATACGACTTCCATCACGATTCATTTGAAATTTAATATATTTCGGAGCCGCCGCACGACCATATTGATCATCGATCACGTGTGCATTTGTTACAAATGTATGAGCCCCAATCACTGTTCCTGTTCCCATAGAGTCTTGTTTTCTTACAGATGCATCGCGAGAACCTTTTTTCCAGCCGTTTAAATTAGATACACGACCAATCGCCTTTAAATTATTTTGTGAGGCATTTGGATAGCGTTGGATTGAAATACTACTGTTACTAATTTTTTTCGCTTTTAAATACGCCTGATATGAGCCTCTTTGTATACCATCATAATAATAGTTGGTTTCTACAGCTTTAGCCTCTTGATGTTGGGCAGAATATCCGAGTACACTGGCACCAATAATGACACTCGCTACTAATGATTTACCAAATTTAGATTTTAGCATTAATTTGTCCCCTACTTTCTTTCATTTAGAAATGAATTTGTTTTATGTTTAAAATAAAATATGTACATCAATATTATAAAACAAACAAAGGACAGTATGCGTCTTTTTTATAAAACAATTTATTTTTAACTTTAATGTACATTTATAAAGTATTTACATAGAAAATATTTTTCTTTACAAACTTCAAAATATATAGTACAGTATTAAAGTAAAATTATGGAGGGATACTCAAGCCTGGCTTAAGAGGCTAATCATTTTATGGTTAGTAGGAGCTTTTAGCTCGCGTTGGTTCAAATCCTTCTCCCTCCGCTATCTAAGAAACCTAAGATTAAATTCTTAGGTTTCTTTTTATTTCATTATTTTATATATAAGACACTCTTATTTATTTTTCCTATTTATAAGAGTACAATAGTTAAGTTGCGAAATGACGATACACCATATTCATATATCGGAGTGAAAAAAATGGACTTTTGGTTATCTAAAAAAGGAAAAATGCTAGAAATATCAATACTTGGCATACTAACTATCTTCGGCATTGGTTCACAATATTTTTCAAATTTGGCTTATAGTTTAAATCAAGGTATTTTACAAACATCATTTGGTATAGGTTCTCAATATCTCATTATACCTTCTGTGATTGCTAACTTTGCCTTTGCACTTGGCGTGCCACTTGGACATACATTGACACACAAATTCGGGTTTAGACGTAATTTTTTATTCTTTGTAACTCTATTTTTAATCGGCTCGATTATCGGGCTTTTTTCTTTCGACTTAATTATTTTATCTATTGCTAAAGGTTTACAAAGTTTAAGTACCGGTGTCTTATTCTTCACACTTTTACCAAAACTCTTTCTCAACTTCCCTAGACAATACCGCAATGTATTCTTATTAATGGTTATTGTAGGTTTATTTGGCGCAAATGCATTGGGAGGTCTATCAGGTAGTCTATCTTTAGAATTAGATCGTTGGCATTGGATCTTTATTATTAATATTATTTCAGCTATCTTATGTCTTATTTTAGGTTCAATATTCTTAACGAAAGAAGAATATCAACATTCTGAACCTATTCATATTAGTCGTCCTATGATTATTTCATTAGTTCTTAGTACGATTGCTCTTACGCTACCGATGGGGATGCTTACACAAAAAGGGTACGGGTCTCTCTGGGTCTGGCCTATCCTAATTATAGCAATTTTATTCATTGTAAATTTTGTAGTTTTTAATCACGAAGCAAAACATCCATTTGTGCACTTTAAAACGTTATTAACAAAGAAACCCCTTGTTGGTGCAACAATGGCTATATCTTCACATTTAGCCCTATTATGTGGTATTGCAGGAATTAATGTGTATATAATTAGAATCTTAAAATTACCTTTCACTATATCTTTACACTTTTATTTATTCTTTTTCATAGGTGTCATTGTGACAGGATTTATTAAAATGTTTATCTATAGTGCAGTGGGAGCTGGTGTTTTAGGCACATTAGGCTCATCAGCGTTACTTTATGTCAGTATTCATTGGATGATTTTACATGATATCGTAAATATTCATTTACTTTACATTCAAGGTTTCCTACTTGGTTTTGGTGCAAGTATGACACTTGTAAGTGGTGCTATGGCAACATTATTAGATGGCGATTTACTTCAAGCTGGTCAGCGTTCTCAAACGATGCACACAATACGTAACTACGCGGCAGCATTTCTTGTTCCAGTGATTGCCTATCTGATTAAATATAATATTCAAAAAGGAACACAATCTGTTTATACAGAAAATATTACAAACACTTCAATTTATATTAAGCGTATAAAAGATATTGCTATTGATGCTGATCATAAAGTATTTCTACTAATGATTATTTTCAATTCGATTATGTTAGTATCATCGATTATCCAAATGTCTCTTGGAAAAGGGAGACGTATTACACCACCTCGTTCGCCTAAAAACCCCGAGTTACATTTGAATATACACAAGTAATGATTTTTAAGGAACAGTTTACTTTATTAGGGTTTCGCTCCTTAGTTTACAATGTTATTACACATTTCAAGTTCATATATCCTTAAAATGTACATTTACTCTATGTAATTGTGACAGATTATTGACAACGCTTTCATATAGCGTTACTATCTATTTACATTCAATTTACAGTCAATCAATCGACAACGTTGATGGTTAAATCTCGTATGTAGCTCCGTTCTACATACGACAATTTTTCGCTATATTTGTAAACGCTTTCTAAAATATCAGTTAAGAAAGGATGATGACTTTGGAACACATTAAAGCGATATTTAGTAAGTTTTTCGGTTTTATACCACGAGCAATTATTAATATTTTTATTTAATCTATATATTTTATAACAAAAAAAACAATTAATAGAGGTGCTATTTATGAAAACAAGACAAAATAGATACAGTATTCGTAAATTCAGTGTAGGCGCATCATCCATTTTAGTAGCAACATTGCTATTTATGGGAGGCGGTGCTACACAGGCAGCAGAAACACATCAGGAAGTGGGAAATCCTGAATCAGCTGTAGCACAATCTATTGGGGATCATAAAAAACAATCTGATAATCAAGAAACACAACAAGACAATGTTCAATCTGACGAACAAACTACTGGTACATCTCAGTCAGTAGCTAACGAAAATGAAAAACAACAGAACTTACATAATGAAAATACAACCTCAACTCAAGCTAAAAACGCCAATAATAAAACGAATACAAAAGAAGAAGTGACTGACAACAATGTAACCCATCAAACTACAAAATATTCAGCAACTAAAACTGAAGAGGCAGCAGCTGAAACTAAAGAAGCGTCAACTGAAGCTAAAGAAACATCAACTACAAAAACATCTTCTGACAACCCTGAATCAGTTTCAACTAAAGAGGAGCAACCTTCTCTTGAAACACAAGAATCGACTAAAAACACAAATCAAAAAGACACTCCAACTTCAGATGAAAAAGAGAATACAACAGAAGACACACCAGCAAGTGAGTCATCTACGGATGAACATCCATCTCAATCTTCAGAAAGAGCAACAAATGAAAATCTAACAACAGAGAAAGCGACGACTCATGAACACTCAACTAATGAATCAAAAACACCATCTACAAAAGAGAATACATTAAAAACAACTGGCAATCATTCAGCAGAAACGAATCAATCAGAGTTAAACAAAAAAACGACGCCATCTACATCATCTGAGTCTGAAGAAGAGTCAAATGTTAATGACAAGCATGAAGAAAAAACACCATCCGCTGAACAAAACAATGATACAGTCGAGACTACTGAAACAAAACAAACAGTGACAGCTAAACAACCCACAGATTCTGCTGCATCTACAATGAATACTTTAAACACTAAAGATGAAGCGATCTCAATTGACGGTACAACAAATGAAACTATTGAACATAAAGATGCTAAAGATCAAAAAAATTCACAGGCTGGCTTAGAGACATTAGCTAATAATGCAGTAGCAACAACAAATAATACATCTCAACAGCAAGGTACGACAGAAACAAAAGATCAAACCAATAAAGTTGCTAAACAAGGTCAATACAAAAACCAAGATCCAATCATTCTTGTTCATGGTTTTAATGGATTTACTGATGATATCAATCCTAATATTTTATCACATTATTGGGGCGGCGATAAATTAAACATTCGTCAAGATTTAGAACAAAATGGTTATAACGCTTATGAAGCAAGTATCAGTGCATTTGGTAGTAACTATGACCGTGCCGTTGAACTTTATTACTATATTAAAGGTGGTACTGTAGATTATGGTGCTGCACATGCAGAAAGATATGGACATGAACGCTATGGTAAAACATACGAAGGCGTTTATAAAGATTGGCAACCTGGTCAAAAAGTGCATCTAGTTGGTCATAGTATGGGAGGACAAACTGTTCGTCAATTAGAAGAATTATTAAGAAATGGTAGTCAAGAAGAAATTGAATACCAAAAAACACATGGTGGTGACATTTCTCCTTTACTACAAGGTGGACACGATAATATGGTTTCTTCAATTACAACATTAGGCACACCGCATAATGGTACCCACGCTGCAGATGAATTAGGAAATGAAGCACTTGTTCGTCAAGTGGTTTTTGATTTAGGTAAACGATTAGGTAATAAAAATTCACGTGTAGACTTCGGTTTGTCTCAATGGGGTCTAAAACAACAACCTGGTGAAAGCTACATCTCTTACCTTTTACGCGTTAAAAACTCTAAATTATGGCAATCTAAAGATAATGGTTTTTATGATTTAACACGTGATGGCGCGACAGATCTTAACCGCAAAACATCACTTAATCCAAATATCGTTTATAAAACGTATACAGCTGAGGCAACGCATCCGACTTTAACAGGAAAACAAAAAGCAGACTATAATATGTTCTTACCATTCACAGTGACAGGAAATGTGATTGGTAAAGCTACTGAAAAAGAATGGAGAGAAAATGATGGTCTTGTATCTGTGATTTCATCTCAACATCCTTTCAATCAAGCTTATACAGAAGCAACTGATACAAATCAAAAAGGTATTTGGCAAGTAACACCTACTAAACACGACTGGGATCATGTCGATTTTGTAGGTCAAGACAGTACAGATACAAAACGTTCAAGAGAAGAACTACAACAGTTTTGGTATGATTTAGCAGATGATTTAGTTCAAACAGAAGCGCTAACTTCAACTAACGAAGCTTAATATAATTTTTTACGGAAAGGTGGTTGTCTAATGTCTGGTGATGTCTTTCAATTACTTGGTTCTTTCTTCAGAATAGTTAAAGCATTATTTTTCTAATTTCATATAAATAAAAGCACCTCCGAATGAGATGAAGACATTTTCACTCGTTAGGAAGTGCTTTTTATTATGTAAGATTTGTAAGAACATGATGTCATAAAGTGCTGTAAGTTTTTCAGTCTAGTTAGATGAACGTACATCTACATTATTATCGTTTGACGAGAATGCTTCTTCATTTGCTGAAAGAATTACTTTTTTTGCGTGATTAGATTCTTTGACTTCATGACGTAATGCACTATTCAATCCTAATAAATTATTGGCTTGAGTTTCTTCACTATTGTAGCTTTCTAATCCATTCACAATTTCAGTCGCTAAATATTCACAAGCATCTTGATTTTTAACTTCGACTTTTTCATTGATTATTGATTCAATTACTTCAATTAAGTCACATTTTTGAATTTGAATATCAATCATTTGTTCTACTCCCTTAAACTGTCATTAAGCCTTTTGTTAAGCTTTCTAGTTTATTACCCTGTTTCGAGAAAAAGTACACAAAATTGTCACTGTTGAAAAACGCAATGCATGACTGAGTCCATTTTATTACCCATCATTGCTTTTAGGAATAAATAATTTCGCTTCACTATCATCAGGATAGTAAAAACCATTAGGTACAGTTTGAAGTTCGATTAAGCTTCCCCATGGCGCTCGAATATAAACAGTTTTATTATTCTCTGTATCCTCATATTTTGTATTAGAATGTGGTTCAGATAATGGCTCTCCTCCTGCCTGTTTCACACGTTCTAATACATGTTCAAATGCGTCACTTTCAATATAAAAAGAAATATGTGTAAAACCTATATCTTGTAATGATTGTGGTTCATGTTGTTGCGCGTGTTGGAATTCAAACATTTCAATATTAGGACCATCACCAAACACCATCATGCGTTTATGAATAATTGAAGCTCCTTTTTCTAAGCCTAAGATATGCTCGACATATTCGCCACCTCTTGGCTCATCTTTTTTAGTTTGACTATCATATGCAATTTTTCCATCTAGTCCCTGTTTAAAAAAAGCAGTGGCTTCTTCAATACTAGGAACCGTAAGACCAATATGATTAATACCTCGATTCATCATATCTCCTCCTTAATCAAAAGGTGCAAGACAGACTTCATTTCGAATTTGTCGTCCACTCTAGTAACGTATCTCCAACTTGCGTTGGAGGTAGACTTTCTTATTGAAAGTCTGTATGTTGGACGCCGAGACTACAATTGAAACGAATTTGGAACCAACGCATGTTCAATTCAATCATCGACTGCCAATATATTAAAAAAGCCTAAGACAACGCATTGTGTCTCAGGCTTTTTCAAAAAATCATTTCTTATTTTCTATCGAAATATCTGTAACGTTTGAATGCGTCAAGGATAGCTTGTGGTTCACTAGATACTACAACACCAGGCGCATCTAAATCAATACGATTGCTTTGTAATACATTTTTCGCTTCTTCAGTGATTACAACAGGTTTTTTATGATTATAGCTCATTTCAACAAAATCTATAGCATCTGGTAATATTTCTTTGCCGTCTGAAAGAACGATTACACTATCAAATACTGTTGAACTTGCTGTGCTATAAGTTTCAGTAATACCAATTTCGTCATCATTAAGGTTTTTAGCTGTTTGTCCAACAAATGCATAGTTTAAGTCGTTGTTAACAAATACTTCTGCATATGATTTTAATGTTTCAGCGCTAATATCACCATTTACAAGCACTGCTACAGAGTGTCCTTTTAATGGGATATCAAATTTTTCTAATGTTAATTGGCTATCTTTAGCATCTGATTGCACTTCTTCGTTTTCTGCTGGAACTTCTACACCTACATTGTTTGCCACGTATTCAGCTAATTTACGATCAACTTTATTAATTTGATTAACAGCATTTTGTTTTACTTCTGGTGATTTACATTTACCAATTTCAAATGAAAATGCATCAGCTAAATGTTGCTGTTCTGCTTCAGTTAAGCTGTTTTTATATAATTTAGCTTGAGTATAGTAATCTTTGAAGCTATCACTGCGTTGACGTACTTTATAACCTTCTACTTTTTCATGATAATGCTCGAAACCACCTTGTTCTTTAGGTGTCGTATGAGGGTCATTATTGTTCAAGCCATTTTTATGGTAGGCTGTTTGACCTTGATGAATATATGATTGATGCATTGCATCGCGTTGATTATTATGAACGTCTGCAACTGGGCGGTTAATAGGAATTTGGTTAAAGTTTGGTCCGCCAAGACGAGAAATTTGTGTATCTGTGTAAGAGAATAAACGACCTTGTAATAGTGGGTCATTAGAGAAATCAATACCTGGAACAATATGTGCAGGGTGGAACGCAACTTGTTCAGTTTCTGCAAAGACGTTATCTACATTACGGTTCAACGTCATTTTACCAACGATTTTCACAGGTACTTGATCTTCTGGCCATAATTTAGTTGGATCTAAAATATCAAAATCAAAGTCAAATTCTTGTTCAGGTTTGATAATTTGTAAGCCTAATTCCCATTCAGGATAGTCACCTTTATCAATTGATTCATATAAATCTTTACGATGGAAATCAATGTCTTTACCATGTAAGATTTGTGCTTCATCCCATACTAAGCTTTCTAAACCTTGTTTAGGTTTCCAATGGAATTTAACAAAGTAAGATTGACCTTCTTTATTTACAAGTCTAAATGTGTGTACACCAAAACCTTCTTGTTGACGGAAGTTTTTAGGAATACCTCTATCACTCATTGCCCAGAATACTGCATGCATAGATTCAGGATTTTGACCAATGAAATCCCAGAATGTATCGTGCGCTGAACCACCTTGTGGCATTTCATTATGTGGTTCTGGTTTTAATGCATGTACGAAGTCAGGGAATTTAATTGCATCTTGAATAAAGAATACAGGTGCGTTGTTACCTACTAAATCGAAGTTACCTTCATCAGTATAGAATTTAGTAGCAAAACCACGAATGTCACGTACTGTATCTGGAGACCCTTTAGAACCTTGTACAGTAGAAAAACGCACAAAGACAGGTGTTGTTTTTTCAGGGTGTGTTAAGAAATCAGCACTTGTATATTCACTTAAATCTTCATACACTTGGAATTCACCATGTGCACCAAATCCACGTGCGTGTACCACACGTTCAGGAATACGTTCATGGTCAAAGTGCATCATTTTTTCACGGAAATGGAAGTCTTCTAATAAAGTAGGACCTCTATCTCCAACTGTCAATGAATGTTCATCTTCACTTACTTTCATACCACTATTGGTAGTCATTGCTGTGCCATTATTATTTTTTCTTAACTCATCTAATTGTTGTTGTTTTTTGTTTTCATTTGATTGATCCATACTTATCTCTCCTAGATATAGATTAGTATCGTAAATACATCGTTATGTACATTGTTTCCATATTACCGAATATAGTTAGTTATTCCCATTTATAAAAGAATTAATCATTTTAAAGAAAAAATATATTCCCATAAATTTTTATTTAAAGAACTTTCTTTTATAATCGTTTATGAAAATATATTTTTTAATATTTTATATTAAACTTTAATTATTGATAATCTACTACCTTATCAACTGGCATTCTATATGATGTATGAGGTTCCTTTTCTTTCTTACCAATCGCAACGATTAACACTGGAACGTAACGTTCTAAATCATATCCGAATGCTTCGCCAATTTTGTCATGCTCAAAACCACCGATAGGGTTCGTATCATAACCATATTGTTTTGCAACTAGCATTAATTGCATCGCAGCTAAACTACTATCCACTTTTACGATGTCACTCATAACTTCACGTGAACTATTTTTGTAAGTATCCATTACAAAAGGTAACATTTGGTCTTTTACTTCTTGAGGCATATATCCTTCTTCAACTGCTTTGTTATAGATGAATTCGCCTTCCTCATAACATTGTAAATCACCAAAAATAACAATCATCGCTGAAGATGTATCATTTTGTGATGTATTAAATCGAATTAACGGGCGTAATTTTGCTTTCGCTTCATCACTTTCTACAACAACAAAACGCCATGGCTGCATATTCACTGATGAAGGTGCTTTTGTTGCCTTGCTAATGATTTCATTCATTTCTTCATGTGGAATTTTATAATTTGGATCAAATCCTTTAACAGATTTTCTACTTTCTAATATTTCGTTAAAATCGTTCATTCATTTCCCTACTTTCATATTTTAATTACGTAACTTAGATTATTAAATAAATTGAAAATAAAGAGAAGTAATTTGCTTATAGATTTAAAAAGATACTCAATTTAATACATTATTAACTATATTTAATAATGTATTAACACTTATCTATTAAACTATTATTTGATTAATATTAACTAAATAGGGTATTCTTAAACTTAACAAATTAAATAATTTGAAGTTTTAAAAAATTATTTATGTTATAACAAAGGGTAATGGATTCAGTCATAAAGTTTCAGTCATAAGGTTACTCATGAAAGGGAAGAAAATTATGGCAGAAGATAAACTGCAAAGAGAGTTAAGTAATAGACATATTCAACTTATCGCTATTGGTGGCGCAATTGGTACAGGATTGTTCCTTGGATCAGGTGAATCTGTACATTTAGCCGGACCGTCTATTTTATTGACTTATGTTATTGTCGGTTTTGTATTATTTATGTTTATGAGAGCAATGGGAGAAATCCTCTTATCGAATTTAGGATTCAAATCATTTGGGGATATCGCCCATCATTATATTGGACCAATTGCTGGATTTATGGTCGGATGGACGTATTGGTTAACTTGGATTATTTCAGGCATGGCAGAAGTGACAGCAGTTGCTAAATATGTTTCATATTGGTATCCAACAGTACCAAACTGGCTAACAGCGGCATTTACTATCTTAGTATTAGTCGCTTTGAACTTATTCAGTGCAAAGCTATTTGGAGAGTTAGAATTCTGGCTGTCAATTATTAAAGTGATAACAATTGTAGCCTTAATCATTGTTGGTATTGTGATGATTGTGCTTGGAATGAAAACCTCTTACGGGCAAGCCAGTGTAACGAACCTTTGGTCTAGAGGTGGATTTTTCCCGAATGGTATTCAAGGGTTCTTGATGGCATTCCAAATGGCTATCTTTTCGTTTATTGGTATTGAGTTAATCGGAATTACAGCTGGAGAAACTAAAAACCCACACAAAACGATTCCTCAAGCAATTAACAATGTACCTGCGCGTATTTTAATTTTCTATATTGGCTCATTAGCAGTGATTATGTCTGTAGTACCTTGGGATAAACTAAACCCAGCAGACAGTCCATATGTTAAATTATTCGGATTAATTGGTATTCCATTTGCTGCCGGTATTATTAACTTTGTCGTTTTAACAGCAGCTGCTTCATCATGTAATAGTGGTATTTTCGCAAATAGTCGTACAATGTACGGTTTAGCAGGTCGTAAACAAGGCCCACCATTCTTGCATAAAACAAATAAACATGGTGTACCTCACTATGCTATTTTAGTTACATGCGGCTTATTAAGTATTTCAGTTATTTTAAATGCAATATTTAAAGATGCAACAAAAGTGTTCGTGCAAATTACGATATTTTCAACAGTATTGAATATTTTAATTTGGACACTTATCATGATTGCCTATCTAAATTATGTCAAACGTAATCCTGAATTACACAAAGATAGTAAGTTCAAAATGCCTGGTGGAAAATATATGGCATTTGCGATTCTAGCTTTCTTCGCATTTATCTTTATTATCTTATTAATTAACAGTTCAACTAGAATTGGAGTATTATTTATACCCGTATGGGCAATTATTCTTTGGATTATGTATCAAAAATATAAAAAAGAATCAGACAAAGCGAAAGTTAAAATGGAATAATATAAAGAACATTTTAGACTTCCCCCTAATGGAGGAAGTCTTTTTTAATGATATCTATTAAATAAAAGAGAAGCTTAATTATAGTTTCTCTGTATTTATATTTAAATGATCTTTTAACATATGGCTTTCATATTCTTTTCTAAACACGCCACGCGCTTGAAGAACTGGAATGACTAAATCAATAAATTTTTCAAATGCGTTTGGATAGGTTGGTGACATTAACATAAAACCATCGCACGCTCCTTTTTCAAACCATTCAATCATTTCATCCGCTACTTGTTCCGGTGTCCCCACTATCGTTTTATGTCCTACCCAAGTACCAAATCGATCTAATACATCTCGTAAGGTAAGGTGTTCGGTCATAACAGCACGCTGTACAGCTTCATACACAGATTTTACAACTTTTTTCTCTAACGCATCATAAGGTGGTAATGATGGTACGACTTCATCTAGTTTCCATTCACTTATATCTAGACCAATGGCTTTAGATAATTGTTTTTTGCGTTTTTCAAGTGGAATCATATCATCTAATTGTTGCTTAAGTTTATAAGCATCCTCTTCATTCTCATCAACATAAACGGTGAGACCTGGTAATACAAGAGGGGGTTGACGATTTGCTTCCATGGCACGTTGATGAATGTCTTGTCTGAACTGTTGGCCATCTTGTAAATTCCATGCAATTGAAAAAATAGCATCCACGTGTCGTACTGCTAAATCACGACCTGGAATGGAAGTTCCTGCTTGAAATAAACGTGGTCGACCATATTTTGGTGTTGGAATGTTAATAGCTCCGGCAACTTGAAAATACTTTCCTTGATAATGAAGTGGATGAATACACTGATGGTTTAAGCCAATCCCTGAGTCTTTGTGATTAACGATAGCCTCTACCGTAAATGACTCCCATAATTTTTTCATTACATTGATAAATTCATCTGCTCGTTCATATCGTTTTTCAAGATGTGGTAAAGCTTGCATCGAATAGTTTTGTGCTTCTAAATCAAATTGAGATGTTACAATATTTGCCCCAATACGCCCATGAGATATTTGATGTAAACTTGAAAGCATACGTGCTGCAAGATAAGGTTCATAAAAAGAAGAAGAAATGGTACCTATCAAACCAATTGAATGTGTTTCACGTGAAATTGCAGCAAGCGCCGTTAGTGGTTCAAAATAATAAGAGATATGTCCCGTTTCTTCTCCAGAAATATATTGACCATCACCTAAGAAGAATGCATCCAGTTTACCTTGTTCAGCTAATTTCGCTAACTTAATTTGAAAATTAATATCTCCAACTTCTTCAACATATGAATGTGGTAGTCTCCAAGAGGCAGGATGTAGACCTGTACTATAAGCTAAAACGGATAAATGCATGTGTTTCATTGTCATTAACCCCTTTGTTATAAGTTAAAATTATCATTTTAATTTGCATATATTGTATATGAATTGTTGAAATTTTACAATATATACTAACTATTTTATATCTTAAAATAATTATATACGATATTATCCAGTTGTTTAGCAATATGAATAAAATCTTGATTTAAATCCAATGTTTTTACACTAATCGTATTGCCACTCATCTGAAACGTATTATCAGGTACAAGTTGTTCATCTGTTTTCGCATACAGTAACATCCCCGCAACATTTATCTGCTTTGGTTTTAAATGAAGTGCTTCATTTTTTACATACGCAAATATTTGATATAAATTTCCAGAATGAATCGTTTTTGTATCAAAATACTGTTGTAACGTAGACGTATAATATTTCGTATCAATGATTAAGCATTGCGTACCATAAGTTAGCATGACATCACTTCTCATTGTCGGTAACATGTGACGATGATCATCATCAATGGCCCATGGAATATGAGACGCGGTGACTTTTAACTGTGGAAATTCCTTTTTATAATAAGCCCTAACAAACCGTTCATATAAACGCGCCATCTGTTGTTCATCTTCGAACATCATCGTTTCTCTTGAACCGCTTCTTTCTGACTGAATTCGTCCTTGCGTAACAAGGTAACAAATAGCCATTAACATACGATATGTTTCGTGATGACGATCAAATCGTAACTGCCAATCAATATGTCGATAATCTAATATATCTACGTGTTCAAAATATATCAGCAGTCGTTTTAACGCTTTTTTACGTGTGCGCGAAATATCTAATTTTAGAACATTAAGCATTGTTGTTTTTAGAATTTGATTCATATACGTATTAATTGAAAATTCATCATACGTGCAATTTAACTGTTTATGCATCATTGTTCCTTGTTGTATGGATGCTGTGACATTAATCTTTCCTCGTATCACATTAAGCGAGTCGTTGTGTTCTAAATAGTCATGTTGAAGACCATATTTTAATTGACTCGATACGCCTTTAATGAGGAGTGCACTATACAAATCTGCCACATTATTAAATGATTCTGTTGCTATATGTTGATAGCCTTTCTTATTCAAAACTGTAAACGCATAAGACAACATATAATAAATATTATGAATGTTAATCATTGAATCGCATCCCTTAAACGTACCTTCCAAATACCCACTTTTGAAGGCTCGTCAAACCAATATTCTTTTAATAATGGAATAATTTCGAATTCAATAATATTAGATAATTCAGATTCTGTGACATTAACTATATTGCTAAAATAACTATGACCAATGACGAACCCCTCACCTAACATATCATCTTCTCGAATGTCGACATTCAATGCTTCAATGGCATCAATTAATGCTTCAAATTGCGGATTTTTTAAATTTTCTTGATATTGTTTAAACTGTATGGTTTCAAAGGCAGGTTTCATATCAAAAAATGCAAATCGACGTCGTAGTGCATAATCAAGCATGGCTAAGCTTCGATCTGCTGTATTCATCATACCAATAATATAAACATTATCTGGAACACAGAACTTCTCATCTGCATAAAGTAATTCTATTTCCATTTCTCTCTTATCGTTTTCAATTAACATAAACAATTCACCAAATATCTTACTTAAATTGCCACGATTAATTTCATCGATAATAAAGACATAGTCTTTCTCACTATCTTCTTCTGCTTGCTTACAGAAATTGTAAAACGCACCCGTACGCAATTCAAAGCCAGTTTCAGTAGGACGATAACCCATCACAAAATCTTCATATGAATAGCTTTGATGAAATTGTACAAGTTTCACACGTTCTTTATCTTTAACCCCCATCATTGAATAAGCCAATCGTTTAGATGCATATGTTTTACCTACACCTGGTGGTCCTTGTAAGATGACATTCTTTTTTCTTCTCATTAATTGTACAAGCGTGTCATAGTCTTCTTCATTCATAAATACGTCGTCTAAGAATTGTTCTGCTGTATAAACGGGATAAGTCGTTTGTGTAGCAACCAATCCATCAGAATGTTCAACTGAAAATAACTCATTAAATTTCCGAATCGTTTCACTATATGGCGTAATTTTAGTGAGCGTCTTATTTAATGTTTTTATTGGAATCTTCCAGTTTCCTTTCTCCTTCCAAACAAGCTGAATGATATTTTTATCATTTTTATATTGATGATTTGATGAAACAACGCCCCATCCTACAATATCAGTCTGTCCTTTTTTCACATATACAATATCCCCAGGCTTCATTTCTTTACTAAATTCCCATATGGCATTAACCGTATGAATATAATGATGCTGATTATGGTTCAATTGTTGTAATTTTTGATTAATCTCTTCTTTAGATGCATATTTCGAGAAATCTTCTAATTCGTTATATCCAATAGACATTTCTCCATTCTCAATAAAAGAAGCAAAATCAACATCTTGTGGTTTTGGAGAATAAATCCAATAATTCACGACTTCTAAACCCTTATCTGCATCGATATCTTTTACTTTTGAGCTTTGCTTGACTTCCTTTGATTTGCGCCATGCTTCATAACTTAAATCAATAAAATCATTCAAATAGTTATCATCTTTTAAAAATAATTTTAATTTTTCAATCATCATTAAATACGTAGTCGCAGTTAATGATTGTTTTAAGTTAACCTCAAAATTGATGTACTTTGTACTGATCTCACTTTCTTCAAAAATATACCAAATCGCCCGAGAATCTAAATTGGCAAATGTGTCAGAATCAATCCAAAATAATCCACTGGTTAACTTACCCATACCTATTCCAGGCTGAGCCATCACTTGATTAAATTTTCTCTTAAAGTTATTTTCATTATCTTCGCTTTTATCTGATGAATACAATAAAGCAATTTCAAACAACGACCATAAATTTTCAATGTCTTGTGCTTCACGATCATTCTTAAAATTATAAAATGTAGCACGTAAATTCATCACTGTCGGAATACCATCAAAATTTCGTGGTATATCTGCTTTCACATCAAATAGTTTGGCCATTTCTTCTATAATTTTAATTCTATTTTTTTTAGTCATAGAACTCTTATTAAATAATCCAAACACAGTAAATGGATCCATATCTATAATTTCATTATTAATTTCTAATTTAGGCATATTGATTTGAGTGTTAATATAAAGTTCTCGTATTTTCTCAATCAATTGATCACGACAATTTTGATATTCTAACAATTTATGCGCTAAGGCTTTATAAAAGATTGCCCATGTTTTATCTATCTTATAGTCCATCTTTATTTCTCCTCAAAATCATTATTATCTTCATTTTAATACATTTTATAAATATATTTATACCTTTAAAAATATAAAAAATAAGCTATAAGATCGTATGATTTCAACTTCTTATAGCTTATAGTAAATGGCTTAATTATGCTTGAACTTCGTGTTTGTTGCCACGAACTTTATAGATAATAAGTCCGATAATAAATCCAATTAATGCTGGGACAATCCATCCCATACCAATATCAAAGAATGGTAAATAGTTCTCAGCAAAACCGATTAATGATTGTGCGAAGTTCGTTTTCACAAAAGGTTCTGGACTCGCTTTAATACCATCAAAAAATGCAGCAATCACTGTAAATAATGTAGTAAAGCGGTACACAATTGGCGAGTTATTAAATAAATGGCTTACTAATGTTAATAAAATAAGTGTAATGGCTAATGGATAAATAAACATTAATACGGGTAATGAGTACATAATAATTTTTGTTAATCCGACATTCGCAAATATAAACGCTAATACACTAACAATAGTGGCTAATACAATGTAGTTCGTTTTAGGAAATAGTTCTGTAAATGTTTCTGAAAATGCTGTAATTAAACCAATTGCCGTTTTTAAACAAGCTACAATAATAATAAGTGATAAAACAATAATTCCGAAATCACCTAAATAATGTTGGGCAATTTGTGCAAGGGCAATGCCCCCATTTTCACTTACTTTAAACTCCCCAAGACTCATTGTTCCCATTACTGCAAGAAGTGTGTAGATGACACCCATGCCAATAATGCTAATGGCTCCCGATTTCACTGTTTCTTTAGCGATATCATTAGGGTTTGTAATACCTAATTTTTTAATAGTTGTTACAATAATGATTCCAAATGCTAGTGATGCCAGTGCATCCAATGTATTATATCCATCGATAAAACCTTTTAATAACACACTCTTATTGTAGTCAGGACTTATTGGTGCTTGACTCATACCGCCCATTGGGTGAATCAATGCAAGTACGACTACGATACCTAATAAAATCAAAAAAACTGGATTTAAGAACTTACCAATATAGTCTAAGATTTTAGAGGGTTTACGTGCAAAGAACCAAGCCACAACAAAGAACAACATACTGAAGACAGGTAAAATCCATTTTCCACTGCTTGGAGAAACAAATGGTGAAAACGCAATTTCATATGATGTTGTTGCAAGTCTTGGTAAAGCAAAGAAGGGTCCAATAACAAGATAAAGACCAATCGTAAATATGTATGCATAAATTTTACTTACGCGTGAAGAAATTGCAAATACACCGTTCGTCTTAGATATACCAATAGCAATAATTCCTAAGAACGGTAAACCGATTGCTGTAATTAAAAATCCTAAATTCGCAAGTAATACGTTCGCGCCTGCCATTTGTCCTAGATGAAGTGGAAAAATTAAGTTTCCTGCTCCAAAGAACAAACCAAAAAGCATCGACCCAATAAAGAGATTCTCTTTAAATGTAAGTTTCTGTTTCATTGTCTTTCCTCGTTTCCCTCTTAAAGTCATAATAGATATTATACATTTTTTTAAAATCAATTTCTTTAGAATTTTTAAAAAAGTTAGATAATAATACATAAAAAAACTTCTCTTTGCATGATTACATTCATTTTTTATGCAAAAAGAAGTTTTGAGTGTAACATTATACTCATCGATATTTATCCTTAGTTATCATTTTTAGTTATACAGACTTAGCTAATATATGTATCTGCATGTTCAAGGCGATACGTTTCACCTTTTGCTTTAGCTTCTTCATAAGCTTCATATGTTGTGTGTTTAACCTCTTCAACTTTGTAATTTACCGTTTTCGCAAATTTTCTTACATCTTCTTCATTTTTTGCCAATACAAATACCGTTAAAATATTGTCATCTACAATGTCTTTATGGTGTTGGTAACGCAGTTTATAAATATTCATGACGCTGTCTCCTTCCAATCTATTAGTGATAAAGTCTTACTTCTTAAAAATAATAAATAATGTCCTACATATTATTTAAATTCAATATACCACTTTTTTCTGAAAAAGGAAGTCTATAAAAAAGAAGTAAGACAGAATTGACTTGATCTTCATATCTTACTTCTTTACTTTAATATACTTTAATTTTAAGATTCATTTTTTAATGCTTTTTCAATCGCTTTAATATTTTTCTTCATAAATGATTGATACGTATTACTGTCATTGTCTTGTTGTTTAGTATGAGAACCCATATTATAAAATGAAATTGTTTTTGCATGTGTTTCTTTTCTAACCGTATCTGCAACTTTATTCGACACATTTTCTTCAGCTAGAATATAGTTTACCTTATCCTCTTTAATTTGTTTTACAATAGTTGTAAGATCTTTTTGACTTGGTTCTTCAGCATTCATATTTTCGATGCCTTCTTGCTTAAAGCCATAGCGATCAGCTAAATAACCGATAGAATCATGTGAAATATATACTGTTTTTCCTTCTTGACCTTTAACAGCATCTTTCATATCTTTATCTAATTTTTTCAAATCACTAACTAATTTTTTATAATTCTTTTCATAGTCATCTTTATGTTTAGCATCTTTTTTAACTAATTCATCCTTTATATCTTTCGCAAATTGTTGACTTAATACAGGATCTAACCAAACATGAGGATCATATTTACCATGATGATGCTCATGTTCTTCGTGTTCTTCGTGCTCACCGTGTTCATGTTCATCCTCTTCGCCTTTTAATAAATCGGTTTTATTTAAAGATGATTCTAATGATAATGTTTTATTTTTATCATTTATTGCATTTGCAATTTTTTTAGCGACTGGGTCTAGATTATCCCCCGTATATACAAATAAATCTGATTTACCAATATCCACCATTTGTTTTTGACTCGGTTCATATGTATGTGGATCCATTCCATTCGGATAGACTGATTCAACATGGACGTATTTACCACCAATTTGTTGTGCGAACGATTTAAGCGGATATACTGTCGTTTTTACCTCAAGTTTTTCATTGTGCTCTGATTTTTTATCTTTATCACTACCGCTATTGGATGTTCCACAAGCTACAAGTGACAACGTTAAAATACTGATAAAGACTAACATTAAACTTTTCTTAATCATTTTCTTCTCTCCTAAATCGTAATTATTACGTTTTAATAATCGCATTTCATAACGAAATTGTCAATAATCAAAATAAAAAGAGTGTAGGATAGAATTCATTTTCCCACTCCAACAACATATCCAACTTGTGTTGAACGTAGACCTTTTTCCCGAATGGATCTCGGAACTAGTATCAAAAAAAGTTTGATTTAAACGTATTTTCAATTCAGTCAACGACTACCAATATATTAAAAAAGCCCAAGACAACTAATTATGTCTCAGGCTTCAATAGTCTAAATTTATTTAATTATTTATAAAAAGTATCATATTTCACTCTTCCAATACCACCCACGATATATTTACCATACGTCCACTGATTTACTATATATGCTATACAAATAGAAAAAACTATCGTTAAGGTAAATGTGAATATAACATTCATAATCATTAGTTATTTTTAATAATAAAAAAGCACTAATCTAGTAATATAGCTGTTTAGTATATTACTGGTTTAGTGCTTTATTTACATTTTAATACCCTGAACCTACTTCGTCGCCATGTTCATCGTATTCTGTGACATAACCATCATCTCTATCTACAGTATATGAACCAGCTAAATCACCATCTTTATCTGTAAATGAGAAGCCCCATTTACCATCATCTGTAATTTCAGGTTCTTTATACGTATACGTATCTGTGTCTAAGGTATGACCTTCATAAGATTCTACTTTATCAATGACATTTGCTCTTGTTACTTCTTCTGAGTCGTCACTATTATCATCAGCTGAATCTGATTCTAATTTTTGATCAACATAGTTATCGATTGCATCGTCATCAAATCTAACAGTAACATCTGTTACATCCTCATCATCATCGCTTGAACTTGTTACATTGACTGAATCAGATTTAAATGTTTTTCCTTCATATGTTCCTTCCGCATAAACGATTACTTTTTCATTCGGATCATATGGTCCATACGTTTCTGAAGAAGAAGCTTCGCCAATTTCTTTATTATTTGCATAGACTTTAACATTATCTAGCATATAATCTCCTTCAGTGTAAACATTAAAACGTATTTGTTTAAAAGACTCAGTAGCTGTTGCACCATTTTGACTCATATCAATCACTAATGCACCATTAAATTTCTGATCATCTATTTCTTTAGTTGCTTTTAAATTATAATTTCCAATCGGAAATGTCCCTAAACTCTTACTATCTCCCTCATCCACAGAAATATGTTTTTTATTACCATTTAAATCATAGGTAATTGTACCACTTTCATTTGGATACATACTGATAGAACGTTGAGGAATATTAAAGTTATAATTATCGAAAAATACAAACTTTTTACCATCTTTGGAGATATTCAAAACATTATTACCATTAGCATCTACCGATAAATTTTTGTAATGCTTATCTTTAACATCTTTTGCAGTTTGTTCGACATGATTTGCTACATTATTTAAATCATCTTCTTCTTTAATATAATCTAAATATGCTCTTGCTTCTTCTTTATTTAAATTCTCATCACCAGACGTCACTTCTTTAGAAAGCGCTTTTTCATCATCTTTTTTTATCGCATGTGCAATATTAGATGCTTGCTTTTCTGGAGAAAATTGACTTTTTAATATTGAGAACGCAATAATCAATGCTATGAATAAAAGTGCAATAATTCCAATAATCATCCACATCTTTTTATTACTTTTTTGTGTATGATTTGAATGTACATGTTGCGTTTTATTCTTTTGGTTATCATGATTTGGTTTTTGATCTTTTGTTGTTTTAACAGGCGCTCCACAATTAGTACATACTTTTACACCTTCACGTAAAGGTTGACCACAGTTACTACAATACTTCATTAGTAAGAATAACCTCCCCCGTTAAAAAAGTCGTTATCTAAGAAATCTCCAATATTTTGCGTAAACTGATTAATAATTTGATGTAAGAACGATTCCCCAAAAATACTAATAAATAAGAAGATGATAATAATATAAATCATCACACCATAAAAACTAGAAAAACGTACATCACTATTTACGCTATATTTTGCAATCATATAAATACCAGAAATTACAAAAAGTAATATAGATAAAACAAATACACTTGTACTAAATACATATGAATTGGCTGTCAATAAAACGAAAGAAATCAATAATAATGCTACTGACACGCTATTAATTAAAACATAATCAGATAATACTTTTCTAAACGAAATAGATTGTCTGACTACTAAACGTGTTATTGCAAAAGTAGCACCTACAATAACTGCTAAAAATAAAATCATACCAATAATCATCGACATTATAATACTGCCCTTTCCTCCAATAATGTCGGCAGCATCACTTGGTATCGTCATTGCTAGCAAAATAGCTACTACAAGAAGTCCCGCAATTAATAATGATAATAATAATTTAAAACTAAATGCATGCTTACTTTTAATGACTTCATCTGGTGCTACAAAAGCACTTTTGAAAAAGCCTTTACTTTCTTGTGTCACTTCTTTTGCATGATTGCTAAACTGATCAAATTGTTGCTGATTGTTTTGTGTATGTTGTTGATTCGATGATGATTGATATTGATTATTTTGATATGTAGATGTTTGATGTGTCTGAGGATGTTGCTGTGTACGTGCATCTTGTGTTGTTTCATGTTGTAGGTGTTGATTTTCTTTTGAGGTTGTTTGCTGTGCTACGCTTTGTTCATTCGTAGAAGTCCCATGAGAAGGTTCACTGTCTTGAGATTGCGCTTGAGAAATTTCTTTTTCTGCATTATTTACGGCTTGAGCATGTCTTTCAAGTTTCTGACCACACTCTCCACAAAATGCATCATTAGGTTCCACTGAGTTCCCACAATTTGGACATTTCATCATTTTCACTCCAATATATTAAATTTTAAAACCTAAAAAAAGTATATCATTTTAATTATATTGCTTTCCATAGAATTTTTATTTTTTTATGTATTAAAATCTTAAAATCATTATTTAAATAGTAAGTTCTATAATTAAAAATAAAGAGATTAAAAATATAATTTCGAAAATCATATGTATTTTACGATATTTATACATAATTAAAGCGCTTTCTTGTTAAAATAAAAGTATAACTATTTTAAGGGGGACGATGATAATGACAAAGGGGAATCACATCACTGATCAATCTAAAAAAGAAAGATCAAATAAAGGATATAAACCATTATGGATTGTGATTAGTTTTATCGTATTAGTAATGATTTTATTATTACCTACTTCAAGTAGCTTACCGGTCATGGCTAAAGCAGCACTTGCCATTCTTGCTTTTGCCGTAATCATGTGGGTTACTGAAGCAGTATCTTATCCAGTTTCAGCAACTTTAATTTTAGGGCTTATTATATTATTACTTGGCTTTAGTCCTGTTCAACATCTATCAGAACAACTTGGTCATCCTAAAAGTGGAGACACCTTTCTTAAGGGAAGCGAATTATTAGGAACAAACAATGCTCTGAGTCTCGCATTTAGTGGTTTTTCTACTTCTGCAGTGGCACTTGTGACCGCCGCTTTATTCTTAGCAGTTGCCATGCAAGAAACCAATCTTCATAAACGACTAGCACTTTATATCCTTTCTATTGTAGGAAATAAAACAAAAAATATTGTTATCGGTGCAATTTTAGTATCAATTGTATTAGCCTTTTTTGTACCTTCTGCTACGGCTCGTGCTGGTGCTGTTGTACCTATTTTACTTGGAATGATTGCAGCCTTTAAAGTGAGTAAAGATAGTAAACTAGCATCACTTCTTATTATTACATCCGTACAAGCGGTATCGATTTGGAATATCGGTATCAAAACTGCTGCTGCGCAAAATATCGTCGCTATCAATTTCATTAATCAAAACTTAGGCTATAACGTATCTTGGGGTGAATGGTTTTTATACGCTGCACCATGGTCTATACTGATGTCTATTGCCTTATATTTCATTATGATGAAAGTGATGCCACCTGAACGAGATGCTATTGAAGGTGGTAAAGAATTGATTAAACATGACTTAAACGAACTAGGTCCAATGAGTGCTAGAGAATGGCGACTCATTGTCATTTCTATCTTATTACTGATCTGTTGGTCTACCGAAAAAGTACTTCACCCTATCGATTCAGCAAGTGTTACTCTAATTGCATTAGGTATGATGTTAATGCCTAAAATCGGTGTGATTACTTGGAAAGGCGTTGAAAAGAAAATTCCTTGGGGGACAATTATCGTCTTTGGTGTAGGCATCTCACTTGGTAACGTCTTACTTAAAACAGGCGCTGCCCAATGGCTCAGTGATAAAACTTTTGGATTAATGGGCCTAAAAGGGTTACCAATTATCGCAACGATTGCACTCATTACATTATTCAATATTTTAATTCATTTAGGTTTTGCGAGTGCAACAAGCTTATCCTCTGCATTGATCCCAGTATTTATTTCATTAACTTCAACATTAGGTTTAGGTGATCATTCTATCGGTTTCGTTTTAATACAACAATTTGTGATTAGCTTTGGATTCTTATTACCAGTAAGTGCACCACAAAATATGTTGGCCTATGGTACGGATACATTTACTGTTAAAGATTTCTTAAAATCAGGTATCCCCCTCACTATTATTGGTTATATTCTTGTGATTTTATTTAGCTTAACGTATTGGAAATGGTTAGGTTTAGTGTAGAATAAAGTCAGATTAATTTTATAGATAGAGAGGTTTATCATGACCAAAAAAACCATTTATTTGTACAGGGAATTCTTGTCGTAGCCAAATGACTGAGGGTTTTGGAAAAGCAATTTTAGGTGATGAGGTGATGAATGGAATTTATATTCAAGAGGCATTGAAACACATGGTGTTAATCCTAAGGCAATTGAAGCCATGAAAGAAGTGGGTATCGACATTTCAACTCATGCCTCTGATTTAATTGATGATACGATTTTAAAACAGTCAGACTTAGTAGTAACATTATGCAGTCATGCTGATGCGCATTGTCCTACTATGCCATCAGGTGTTAAAAAAGAACATTGAGGCTTCGATGACCGAAAATATGGGTCAGCATTCCAACGTGTTCAAGATGACATTAAAAATGCGATTGAACAATTTAAGTATAGAACATAATAAAACAGCAGTTTCTACGTATTTGACGTAGAAACTGCTGTTTATTGATATAGTCACGCTTACCAAAAGTCACTTGTTACAATATTTTTTCTCTCGATGTCTAAATTTGGAATGTCCCTCTCATTCGCAACCGCATCTTTATAATTTAAATTAAGTGCCTCAATGGCTTTATCAAACGTCACATTATCTTTACACATGTACTCCCATACATTTTTATTGATGTACGCATTGCCATCATAATAAAAGTCTTTCACCCACATTACTTATCATCCCTTTCTATTTATTACAGTTTGATATTACACCTAAAGTGTAATGTAGGCAAATCTTAAATAATTAGAAATCATTAATTATTTATCAGTTCATATGATGATAATTAAATAAATTTTTGGTCATCAAACGTTGTTATAAAGGACTTATGAAAAAATTTTAAAAAACCTATTAATATAAACATTTGTTTATTTTTCTTCATCTTCTAATTTCACAAGTGTTGGTTTAGGCGTATGAATGCCTACATCATTAAAGTAACTTATGATTTCTTTTCTTAATAAACGTTGGCCTGGGAAATGCATGCCCGGTTTAACATGAGCTAATAATTTAATTACCATTTCATTACCATCAATACTATCTAAACCGAGTAGATCAGGTGCCGCAACGAACATATCATATTTATCTTTTAATGTTGGTAAGAATGCTTTTAATTCTTTTTCAATAACGTCATAATCTTCATTTGGAGAAATTGGAATTGCAATAAGGGGTGATACATCTGTCTTAGAATAATTTACAATTTCACTAATTGTGCCATTAGGTAAGGTATACACTTCTCCAGTATCAGATTGAATACGAGTAGATCGTAATCCTATGGTTTGTACGGTTCCTTCTGCAATCGTTACACCTGATGAATTAATTTGAACATAATCGCTGACATCGAATTGTCCCTCAAAAATAACAAAAAAGCCGGTAATGATATCTTTTACAACAGTCTGGGCACCAAAACCAACTGCTAAACCAACAACACCAGCCCCAGCTAAAATAGCTGAGACGCTAATTCCAAAACGAGAGAGAACCGATGTAAGAACAATAAACCAAACAACATAACTAATTAAATTTTGAACAAGTGTTGAAAGGGTCTCACTTCTTTTAATTTTATAGCGTGTCTTCTTCTTCTCATTGACTTTAAAAAATTTCGTTACTACCTTTCTAGAAATTGCAATAACAATCATACCTAATAAGATATAGGCAATAATAATTAAAATATTGGCTAGTAAATTTTGATAAAATTCTATCTTCGTTAATGGTTCAACAAATTTAATAAACAGTTGTTTCATTTGATTCACGTTGATATGATTCTCCTTTTATACTTATATTTTTAAATGATTGTGCGCCATTATTTAGAACACGACACTTAAATAAAAATGATACCATATTTTATATTTTATCTAAAATCATCACTTGATTTATACTTCCCATAAAAAACTTCATCCTCACTACTTCGTGAGAATGAAGTCATATATTAAATCATTATTATTTATGTTCTGAACTTTCAAAATATCGTCTTCTAAATTCTGGAGTTGCTACTTTTGATTCAAAGTCTTCTGGAATTTCTTCAGTACGTACGACTAATACATCACATGGCGCATGACGTACAATCGCCTCTGATACTGACCCAATCATAAAACGTTCGACTGCATTTAAGCCTGAAGCACCACACATAATTAAATCAACATTTAATTCATTTGCTAAATTTTTAGGAATGAGTAATTTCGGTGGGCCAAGTTCAAGTCGTGTTTCTACATTTGTCACGCCTTCTTTAACAGCGAGTTCTTTATAGCCTTCAAGTAATTTCTCAGAATACTCTTTAGACGGATCGAATTGAGATGCGTACACTTCATAAGCGGTATACGTTCTCGTATCAATCACATGAACAATCGTTAGCTTTGCATCATTACGTTTTGCTACATCAACGGCTTTATTAAAGGCCCATTCTGCTTCGTTTGATCCATCAACTGCAATTAAAATGTTTTTGTATGATAACATTTTAATCTCCCCCTTATCTGTTCTCACCTTTATTTTAGCACTATTTTTAAAAAATTAGTATTAATATGTAAAGCGCTTTCAATATCTATATCATACGTTCTTCGCTCTCAATTTGATGCTGTAAGTAGGATAAAATAGCGCTATAACATCCTAATGATATCGTTAAAATAAATGGTAAAAGTTTAATTGATAATTCTCGGGTATGTTTAGAACTCGTTAATGTTAAATGATCAGTTAAAGCTTGCATATCTATATGACTAAAGCTTGCATAACTAATAATTACAAAAAAGGTTAACATCGCCATTAATTTCATTTTATTTACAAAGTCACTACTAAACTGAATCATTGAAAAAGCTAAAATAAGAATAATAATATTGAATATAACACTAAAAATAATCCACAACATAATAAATGTCGGCTGATTTAATTTCCCCATGTTTAAAATATTTCCTTCTACCATTAAAGGTATTAAGAAACTAAATAAAATTGAAATTCCAAATGTAATGATTACTGTTAGTAATGCCCCTACTAGTTTTAAAAAATCTCGCATCATATCCACCTTTAAAAAATTAATATATTAATATTGTACAATTTAATACATTTATATGCTATATTCATCAAAATATTTAATTAACTATTTTCAACATCAATCTTATACTAACTTACAGTGTTGTAATTTTAGAATGTCTTACTTACTATTTATTTTATTATATGTTTTTATAGAATTGAGGTGATCATGATATGCCAAATGAAAACGATAGAGAAAGTGATATTTTAGGAGGCATTAGCTATTTAAGTGTCTTCTTTGCACCAGTATTATTTCCACTTATTGTATGGATCGTCGCACAACCACCAGCTTCGACCCATGCTAGAAATGCGTTATTCAATCACATCATGAGTTGGGTTATGGTGGTATTAGGATTAGTAACCCTATCTATTTCCCCGGCTTTTGTAAATAGTGAACGCGGTATCGGTTGGATCATTGCAATTCTCATCGCAGTCATTTTCTTTATATGGGCACTTGTGCTATTTTTAAAAAATATCATTAGAGGTATTAAATTAATGATGCCATAAAAAATAAGAGGAAGTGACGATAATCTCGTCGTTTCCTCTTTAATTTTATTAATCTCTTGTTGTATGAAACTAAAAAATGACCAATCAAATATTTTAAACTTTATCGTTTTCAGTATAAAAAGCAATACTATAATGTTGTTTGTGAGAATTATATATATACTTTTATTCCATTATGATTGTCTACTGTAATTATAATAAGGTTTGGTCGTTTTAGTATTAGATTGCGCTTGCAATACTATATTACGAAAAGTAATATGATGTTTATATGAAAGTTGTAATCAATATTTTTATCATCATAACTTGTTTAATATCCATTATTTCTTAAGGTTTTCTTATTTTCCAATGATAAGGATCTTCAAGTTGATGCCAGTCAGAATTTATTTCGCTACTATTCAGCAGGCATTCATCGAGCTCTTTTTCTATTTTTTCTTGATTTAAGTCGGTACCAATAATGACAAATTGTGTATTTCTATCCCCATATTCAATATCCCAACTTTCCGCTATGTCACGACGTTGAGCAAGTATCTCTTCCCGTTTTTCTTTAGACATTGATGCAACCCAATATGTAACTGGGCTGATATTACATGACGATCCTGCTTGTGACAGTAAACACGCCACCTCGTTATATTGCGCAAGCCATACAATCCCTTTTGAACGAACAATGTTTTGAGGCATTTGTTCTAACCAGTCATTGAAACGTTTCGCATGAAACGGTAATCGTCTTGAATAGACAAACGAACTCATACCATATTCTTTAGTTTCCGGTGTATGCGCCTCATGGCCGCCTTCTGTTAGTTCCTTAATCCATCCTGCAGAATTGCTAGCTTTTTCAAAATCAAATCGTCCTGTATCTAAGACATCATTAATATCTACTTGAGACTGCGTTGTTTTAATCATTTTTGCATCTGGTTGTAATGTTCTAAGTATATGTTCTAACTTATCTAGCGCTTCATTTGTAACTAAATCTGTTTTATTCAATACAAGTACATCACAGAATTCAACTTGGTCTATTAATAAATCCGCAATCGAACGTTCATCTGTCACATCCGCACCTTGATTACGATCCACAAGTAAATCTTCTGAATGAATATCATTAACAAATCGATTCGCATCAACGACCGTAACCATCGTATCTAAACGACAAATCGAAGTGAGATCTATTCCCATCTCTTCATCGATATATGAGAACGTTTGCGCTACAGGTACTGGTTCAGAAATGCCTGTAGATTCAATAACGATATAATCAATATTGCCTTTATGTACAAGTCGTTCAACTTCTTTTAATAAATCGTCACGTAACGTGCAACAAATACATCCATTAGATAGTTCAACTAATTTTTCATCTGTTCTAGACAGTCCACCCCCATCAGCAACTAAATCTTTATCAATATTAACTTCACTCATATCATTCACAATAACTGCAATACGACGACCTTCTCGATGATTTAAAATATGATTTAGTAACGTTGTCTTCCCTGAGCCTAAATAACCACTTAATACAGTTACAGGTATCTTACTCATTTATATTCTCTCCTTTTTAAATCGTAATTATTACGATTTAAATTGTACAGTGATTTTTAAGATTGTCAATATGAATTAAATGAATGATGTGTGATATGACTTTTCTATGGCGAGTGATTTACCGTGTATGTCCTCACCCATACTTCAAGGTTTGATATTCCTTAAATGTATTAAATTTTTAATGACATCAATGATATTGTTTATGAAACATTGCTGATAGATTTTATAAAAAAAGAGCGAAAAATTATTTTTCGCTCTTACAAATTATAAATAGATTTTTTATTTTTTAGTATTTCATTCAAATTTTGCGTTAATAAATTTAACTGAGATTGCACCCAGAAGCATCATGATTCCTGCAAATAATAACATCGCAGGCATTGAACTTCCTAATAGTGGGAAAAGTGCAAAGCTTACTACAGAAGCGACAATTTGTGGTAGACAAATACTTGTGTTAAATAAGCCTAGATAAGCACCTGAATTTTCTCCATCAATGGCTTCGGTTAATAGTGTAAATGGTTGAGTATTCATCGTTAAGTTATTAATACCAATGAATATAAATGAAATAATGAGTAACCATTGATTATGAATAAAGAACATTGAAATAAGACCTAATCCACCAAAAATTAATCCAAAACTATACCAGAATTTTCTTTGAGAAGGTTTAGATTTTGCAATGACAAAACCAAAAATAACTGAACTTAAAAATTGTATACAGTATAACACACCATACCAGTTTCCTGCTGCTTGATATCCTGCTGAAGAAGGGTCTGTCGCATTCCATACATTTTTTGCTATTGCACCTGTTGAATACGTCCAGAGATACATTAATGCAAACCAGTTAAAAAATTGAACTACACTAATTTGCCAAAATTGTTTAGGCGCAGTTTTTAACAGTTGCCATAAATTTAATTTCTCATTCCTATTGTCCTCTGAAATGCCGTGATAATAGTTATATGTTTTAGGTTCATATTCTTTAACGGAAAGAACAGTCCAAATAGAAGCAATGAGTAATACCGCTGCTGCAATATAATAAGCTATTTTTACTGTCATCGGTACTTCCCCTTTAGGCGCTACATTACTCATTCCCATCATTGTTAGTAAAAATGGTAATAGTGTAGCAATAATACCACCTAAATTTGAGAAGATTTGTTGCCATGACCAGGCCATATCTCTTTGTTTTTCGTTTACCATATCTCCAATAATCATTTTATAGGGCTGCATACACGCATTTGAAGTCAAATCCATAAGTAACGTCATGATTGCACCAAATGACAACGCCATAAGTGATGCATATCCAAATCCAAACGAACCTGCATTAGGTAGTAGGACTAATACGATCGCTCCAATGGGACCAGCAATTAAAAGATACGGCATCCGACGTCCAAATCTAGTCCAAGTTCTATCAGAATAGTATCCAATAAGTGGTTGTACAATCATTCCTGCTAATGGCGGCAAAATAAAAAACCAACCTAAATTATTAGGGTCGGCGCCGAGCGTTTGAAATATTCTTCCCATCATTGCTGATTGAAGTGCAAATGCCATGTTTACTCCGAAGAAACCAAATGTAATAGAAAAAATAACTGCTTTTTTTAAATAGGGTAGCGTAATACCTTGTTCTTCAGTATTTTTAGTATGTATTTGATCTGTATCTTTCATTTCTATCTCTCCTATTTATTACTTGATATAGTCATTTAATTCAATAATTAAATAGCTATATCAAATAACAATTTGTTGGAATCGTTTTCAACTGTAATTATAACATTTTTGAGTTTCTTTGGGAACGCTCGCATTTCCTATAAATAAATCAGAGTTCATTTTATTTTCCAATCTCATATATATCATAATTACCTAATTTAGGTATTTTAACTAATACTTAAGCACCATCTTTCAAAAGAAATTATGCTAAATTTCAAAATAATTCTGTACTTATTCATTCAAAAGGTGTATAGTTGGTTTCACGTAATAAAAGCTCGTATTTTGGATTGTAGTATATTTTTATAGAATATTCTCTTTTAATTTATGAATTTGTTACAAATATGATGTGCAAAAGCACTTGGAGGTATTCTATATGAATAACGGTACAGTTAAATGGTTTAACGCAGAAAAAGGGTTTGGATTTATCGAAAGAGAAGACGGTGACGATGTGTTTGTTCACTTCTCAGGTATCGCTACTGATGGATATAAAACTTTAGAAGAAGGTCAAAAAGTAAAGTTTGACATCACTGAAGGTCAACGTGGCGAACAAGCAACAAATGTTGTCCCTGTTTAAAAATAAATTTTAGCACAAGCATGTATGTATACGTGCTTGTGCTTTTTTTATATATTTTATAAAAAAGGCAATTTCTATATTACTTCAATAGAAATTACCTTTTTCTAAGAACTTTATATCCTAGATTATTTATCTTTTTAATAATTAAAATATTAAATTAGAATAAATTACTCAAAAAATTGAGCAACTATTTTTTTAGCGGCCTCTCCAGTTTCAAAAGTACAAAAACGATCATAAAACTGATTATATTTATCTTGATATTGATATTTTAAATTATTAATATTTTTAATTGCTTCAACTAAAGTTTCATTATCTTTAATTAATGGTCCTGGAGCTTCTTTTTCAAAGTCAAAATAAAAACCTCTTAATTGCTCTTTATAGTACTCTAAATCATATGTGAAAAACAATAATGGTTTACCTGTATTAGCATAATCAAACATTACAGATGAATAATCAGTAATACAAATATCAGAAATTAAATATAAATCACTAATTTCATTATAATTAGCTCCATTAATAACAAAATTTTCTAATGAATTATCTAATTTCAAAGCATTACTAATGATAATATGCGGACGTAAAATCAAAATATACTCACTAGCAAAATTTTCTTTCATCATTTGTAAATCTAATTTTAAATCAATGATATGTTTTTTAGCTCTATTAATTTCATCGTCTCTAAAGGTAGGAGCGTACAATATAACTTTACGATTATCTTGTATTCCAAGCTTCTGTTTAATTAATTTTCTTTTTTCCTCTAAATTAACTTTATTTTCACTATAAAATATATCATTTCTTGGATACCCTACTTCTAGAATTTCCTTTTTAAAATCAAACGCAGATTTAAAGCATTGACTAGCATATGGACTTGGAGAAATTAGATAATCCCAGTATTTAATAGCATTATTAACTCTGTTTTTATACTCTTTATCTCTACCTTTAAAAACCTCAACATCATTTAACATTTTTTTGAGTGGTGTTCCATGCCAAGTCTGAATATAAATTGTATTTTTAGATTTAGTAATATAAGATGGGAAATTTTGATTATTTATCCAATACTTTGCTCTAGATAAATAATAATAATACTCAAATGATAATCTTTTAATTGTTATTACATTCGGATCATTAAATGGATATTGTTTGTTCGAAACCCATACAATTTTATATTTATTATTACGCTTTTTAAGTTCATCATAAATAAACTTTGGACTGTCACTTACAGATTTTCCAACGTTACTCTCAAATACAATTAAGTCATCTTTCACAGGTACAAACTTAGTTAGAACACTATTAAATTTATCCATTATTTTATAGTAACGCTTATTTTTTCTAAATCGTTTAGCAATATGTTGAGACAAAATACTATTTTTAACTTTATTTTTTATCCTATTAGTACTCTTATAATTTAATACTGTCTCAAATATTCTTTCTGAATTCTTTTCATCCTTATATTTTACAAATTGAGATGCTTTTATTTTAACGTTATTACTAACAATGTAATTATTATTTTCTATTTGATTAAGTTTTTCTTCTAGTTCCTTTTGTGACTTAACAATAATACCAGGTAATTCTTTTTCTATATTAATATGAGATGGTTGCTTACCTAAAAATCTATCTTTATCAAATTGATAATATATTACAGGTTTATCTAAAAAACTAAAATCGAAAGCTACACTTGAGTAGTCAGTAATCATTAATTTACTATCTTTAATTAGTGTTTGAACATCAATATCTCCTTGTTTAATACTTGTGATATAAGAAGGAACATTAAAGTATTCTATAAAAGGTTGCATATTGGGATGTAAACAAAAAATAACTTTAGTACCATTTTCACTAAGTTCTTTTAATTTTTGACTATGGAGTAAGTCATTCATTCTTACAAGATATTCTGATTCTTTTAATTGATCTAGACTGGTTAACCAATCTCTCCAAGTTGGAATAATTAATATTTGATTTTTAATTATTCTATTAGGTTTAAACAGCTCATCAAAGCGTGACAACCCTGTTACCTTCACTTGATTTTCATCAAATTTCAAATCTTTAACTACAATTTCTTTTTCTCTATTAGAACTGGTTATAAATAAATCTACATTAAAATCTTTTAATTGATTACCATTAATATTTGTTAAGTTTTTAGTACCTAACACACCATGTTGTAAAAACACTTTAGTTGCTCTTATTTTACGAGTATATATTTCACTATTAGTCGGATATATTAATTCAGGATGATGTGTTGTACATATATAATTTGCTTTCAACATAATTTCAAAATGCTCAGGTGATTTGTAAAATATTACATTTCCAAATGGTAAAACGTTTTTTGCCTCATTAGAATCTTCTTCAATTATATAATAAGCTGGTATTTCTGGATGATGTGTTCTCATATATTTAAAAAAGTGATATCCATTATCTTGAGCTTTATAAGATTTTTCGCCTATTACCCAAATTTTTTTGTTATTATTCTTTAATTTATTTCCTAAATTTAGTTTGTGTAAACTTTCTATATAAGATAAATAGCTATCTACACTATATCTATTGATTCTAAAGGATAAATTTCTTCCTTTCATAGTGAAATATGGAGTGACAGAAACTACTTCATCTTTAAAATCTGTAATAATTTCTCCCTTAAGAAGAAACTCAGTCATTATTCTGGGATTTCCTAGCTTGATTTGCATAGAACTTAACGATTCTTGTACTTTAACATCTAAATAAATATCTATAACATCACCATTGTCGAAAGGATATTTAATAAAATTTATTAATTCGTCATAGATATCTACAGAAAAATTATATTTTGATGTGTTTTTGCTATTGCTAGTATGAGTAGTGTTTAACTTAACTATTTTTTCTTTTTCCGTAAATCTAGTTTTAATTAAAATATTACAAAACTCTAAATGTGAATTTAAAATTGAAAATTGCCCCTCTATTAGAGCTTCGTGATTATTTATTTTAATATTATCTATATGTCTTCTAGAAAAGTATATTTTATTAGGATTATATTCACTCATCGCTAAATGAAGATATCCATTTTTCGTTATATACGGATGTATAATTACATTATTATTATTAATTTCACTTAGATTACATACTAAAAACTTATTATTATTTACTTTTAAATTTTTTTGAGTAGTTAGAATGGGACCTTTTTCTTCAATAACAATATATATTTTTTTAGTTTCATATTTTTCAAAATGACAAGCTACTTCTTTTAAATCGATTTCAAACTTTTTATTTGAACTTTCATATGTTATAGAGTCAAATTCATTCTTAACATAGATTTTAGATATATTATTTTGAAATTCTTCAAAAGTTATATGTAATATTGATCCTTCTTGATTTATAATTTGCAAAATCTTACCTCCGAATTATTTACAAATTTACATTAATTTTAATATTATTTAAGTTATAATATTAAATAACATAAAATATTATATTACATTTTTTACTAAAAGTTAAAATTATTGGAGATTAAAAATATGATGACACCTTATTTTTCGATTATTATAACTACATTTAATAATGCTAAAACGATTAAAAAAACATTAGATTCTGTAGTAAATCAAACGTTAAATAATAATTATTATGAAATTATTATTGTAGATGATAAATCCACTGATCACACAATGGATATATTAAATACTTATAATGAACAAAATATCAAAATATATCAATTAAACCAAAATAGCGGAGGTCCATCTAAACCTAGAAACGAAGGAATTTTAAAAAGTGCTGGAAGATATATATATTTTCTAGATGGAGATGATTGGATTGATAAAAATTTATTAGAAACTATTTCATCAAACTACTTAAAATTAGATAGTGACATCATTATTAGCAAAGTAATAAAAGATAAAAACGGTATTCAAACAGTACATGCTAAGTTCATGACTATTAATGAACATCATAATGTTTCAGGTAATGATATACCGTATTTATATTACTATTTAGGACCCGGCGGAAAATTTATTAAAAGAGAATTGATTAATAAAAATAATATTTTCTTTTCTCATGATTTACATTTTGGCGAAGACAAATTATTTTTTATGAAAGTATTTTCTGTAGCAAATTCAGTAACGACCATTCCGACGATTTCAACTTATGTAAATAGAGCAACAAATAATATTTCATTAGTGAAAAAGTCCGATTTTGTTACTAAAAGAAATAGTGATTATGTTCTTTTTAAAAATGTTTTAAATATTAAAAATAAAAAGTTTAAAAATAAATTCTTAGTACGTATTTTAGAATATGACTTATTAAATAATTGTAATTCAAATGTCTTTTTAAAGTTAGAAAAAGAGGAGAAAGAAGAGGTTTTTAAAGTAATTCGAAAAATCTTCACCCATAAAAAAGTCACTAAGAAAGTTATTTCTTTATTAGATAAAAAATTCAATAATGCAATTTCAGCTATATATGATAACGATTTAGATAAATTCATACGTTTTTTTGATTGGTATAGAAAAGGAACTAAACTTATTTCAAAAAAAGGAGATAATTTGTATTACTATGTAAGTCCCAATAATAAATTTGAAACTATAGTACCATTCTGTAATATTAAAAATTTACAATTAAGTCAAGATATTATCTATCTACAAGTTGATGTTAATAATATAAAACAAGATCAAGTCGCTGGTCTTTTGTTCGAAAGTAGAACTCATTTTAAAAAATCAAAATTTATAAGTGATATTAATATAAGTAAAAATCTAATGACTATATGTATCAAAAAATCTTTTCTAAAAATTTTAGAAAAAGATATATATAATATACTAGTTATCTATAATTCTTATAAACCTTTAAATGTAAAATATGGTTATACAAAAAAATAGATATAGCAAATAAAAACATAACATTTTATCCGACAATTAATGGCAACTTATCGTTAAAAATAGAAGTTTAATTTTATAGGAGGAGATTTACTTGAAGAAATTTTTAGTAGTTTTAAATTTCATAATAGTTATCTTTGCTTATTTAAAAAACAAGCAAATAAAGGATGAGTATCAAATAAATTTAAATGATATTGAATCAGAAGAAGATGTACTAGATTTACATGGTATGTATAAAGATAGCGATGGAAATATTCATTTTAAAGAAGAAGTTTACGAATAATTACTATATTTATTCGATGAATAATGAAATTAAATTGAATTCAAACTATATTACTTATTTAAATTAAAAATAAATCTTTTGTAAATTTAGAGATTAATTATAATTATTTTTTATACCTTGTTATGGATATCTACATTTTCCATGATAAATTAAGTGAAAATTTTTAGATGTTTTATGATATGTATTTTTCGTTAATTATTTATTGTTTTTAGTTTGAACTATGTCAATTAAATTATCTTTTTTTAACTATATAATTTAATTCATATCACACTATGCAGGATTCTTTTTTCATTCGAACTTTAAAACTAACGTTATCTAATCTTTCAAATATATCAGTTTGAACTGAACCTACTACCGAAAGTATTTTTGCTACAAAAGTATCAATAATGCTAGCACCTTGGATTTATCGAAAGAGAAGACGGTGACGATGTGTTTGTTCACTTCTCAGGTATCGCTACTGATGGATATAAAACTTTAGAAGAAGGTCAAAAAGTAAAGTTTGACATCACTGAAGGTCAACGTGGCGAACAAGCAACAAATGTTGTCCCTGTTTAAAAATAAATTTTAGCACAAGCATGTATGTATACGTGCTTGTGCTTTTTTTACATAATTTATAAAAGAATAATACTTAAAGTTAATTTAATACTGTCACTTAATATATCCTACTATATATTCTGTCATACATATCACTCAGTGTTAATCCCTAGTATAACCTGGTTTATCTTCATTTAAGATTAAATTACCTCCATTTAAATAACTTGCGTAACTTAACCAAATGACATAAGGTAACATTAATAAACCAGCATACTTATTAGATGCATAAAAACGATGTGCAGTAATATTTCCAGCTGCAAGTAATAAATAACTTTCAATTAAAGATGTCTTTCTCAGTTTTAAATTGAAATAAAGTATCGTCCACGCATAATTCAATCCTAATTGTGCATAATGAGCACGTGTTATAGACTGTTTCTCTCTTTTATGAGCTGCATGCGCATATGATAATTGATAAGCTACTCCCATTGAGGTATAAAGTAGTGGCCATACAATTGGAAATACTTTAGCTGGAGGTGAAAAAGGTGGTTTTTCATAATGTTTATAATCATTTTGAGCTTTAGCTGTTAATCTCCCAATAACCATTCCACCTGCTAAAGGTAATACAATTCTTGTAACTTTTTTAATATTAATCATCATTCTCTCCTTTAAAGTCTTCCTATATTTAATACCCTACTTTTATATAATTAATGAGTTAGGAATCTATTATTAAAAAACAAAATAATGTAGACACACACTAAAATATCCTCCTAAATACTATCATGCAGATACATAGGAGGACATTCTTTAAACTGTTCATTTAATATTTTTATGGCTGCCATTATATTTTGGATAATTACTTTTAATTTAGATTAGCCTTTTTAATTATTTTTCCTAAAGGACATCTAGGATTACTATTATTCTTCTTCACCCACAACTGTGAAACGTTCATTGATATGTGCTTTATTTTCAGCTTCATCTACTATAGCAATAGCAAAATCTGCATAACTGATATAACTATTATCTTTACTATTAAATAATAATTGATCTTTTCCTAACGTATAGGTGCCTGTACGTTTACCTTCAAAGTCAAATTCCGCTGATGGACTAATAAAAGTCCAAGTCATTCCTTCAGCATGTTGTAAGTCTTGTAAGTTACGACTTGATCCTTTAGCTGTTGGTTTCACTATTTCCGGGAAATCTGTTGTATCCATAACACGTATAGTATGCGCATCATCTGCAAATAGACTACCAGCACCCCCTACAATAATGGCTCTTGTATCTACATCTTTTAATATGTTAATCAATATGCGTCCCACTTCAACATACACTTCTTCTTCACCTAATGGCGCGCCAAATGCATTGACTACCACGTCTAAATCTTTAATATCGTCTGAAGTTAAATCAAATACATCTTTTTCAATCACTTTAACATCTTTAGCAGCATCTAATTTAGCAGCATTTCTTACCATCGCCGTTACTCCATGTCCACGTTGTTGTGCTTCATCTAATACTTTAGTTCCTAATTTACCTGTTGCTCCAATAATACCAATGTTCATCGTTTGTTCCTCCACTTCTATATTTGTCAGAGTTGTCTCTTGGATGTCCCTCAACATGTTATCAATATAATTACATTTTTATTAAAAGTCTAATTGATCTGTTTTTATTTTCCTTTGTAATATGAAGTCATTGAAACATGCCTCACAACGATTAGTTTAAAATCACCTCGTGCTATACATATTGAGTTCAATATGTTGACTTAATTAATCTAGATCTCTATTGTCAATATGAAGAATAATACAAACGCGTATATTCTATCTTATATGTATAAGGGGAAATGAGTATGATGAATGTAAAAGCAAGAGCTGTAAATGGTCCAGTTTTGAATTTTTCGCTACTGAAATTAAACGTCGTGATTTAGATAAACATGATGTATTAATAGAGATTAAATATGCAAGTATCTGTCACTCTGATATCCATACTGCTCGAGAAGAATGGGGCCCTGTCGATTATCCACTCGTACCAGGTCATGAAATTGCAGGTATTGTTAAAGAGGTCGGTCCTGACGTCACTAAATATAAAGTTGGTGACCGTGTAGGCGTTGGATGTATGGTGGATTCTTGTGGTGAATGTGAAAACTGTAAAAATGACGAAGAACAATACTGTTTAAATGGAAATGTAGGTACTTATGCAAGTACTGACAAATATGGTGAGAAAACACAAGGTGGTTATTCAACACATATTGTTGTACAAGAAGACTTCGTACTACGTATTCCTGACAATATCAGTTTAGAGGTTGCTGCTCCTTTACTATGTGCGGGGATTACAACTTACTCACCTTTAAATCATTGGAAAGCCTATGAAGGTAAAAAGAATGTGGCAATCATTGGTATGGGTGGTCTTGGACATATGGCAGTTCAAATTGCACATGCAATGGGCGCTAACGTGACTGTGTTATCACGTACATTAAATAAAAAAGAAGATGGTTTAAAATTTGGTGCTTCAGCTTATTATGCAACAAGTGACGAATCAACATTTAAGGAACTTGCTGGTTCATTTGACTTAATTATTAATACTGTAAGTGCAAAATTAGACATAGATGATTATCTTAAATTATTAGCCTTAGATGGTACACTCGTTAATGTGGGTGCCCCAGCTGAGCCTGTATCATTACAAGTCTTTAATTTAATTGGTCATCGCCGTTCATTTGCTGGCTCTGCTATCGGTGGTATTAAAGAAACCCAAGACATGTTAGATTTCTGTTCTGAACATCATATCGCCCCACAAATGAATTAATTACAGCAGATGAGATTGATGAGGCTTACGAAAGAGTGTTGGTATCTAAAGTTAAATATCGTTTTGTTATTGATATCAGCACGATGTAATAATGAAAATGCCCATGAGATGTGGGTATTTTTTTATTACTTAACTATTATATTAAATTTTTGTTAGTCTTTCTCTCACTATTTAAGATAAACGGTTCATCAGTTATAGATTCCAACTATACTTTTTACAGTATTTAATATATCTAATGGGCTTAATACTGAATAATTATTTCCTGTTAAACAATTTATAATTAAATCATAATGTTTTATTATATGTATTAAGTGATATATATATACAAATGAAGAAAATATTCAATAAAGAAAATTAAATAAATAAAGGAGTTTGTCTAGATGAATGAATTAACACAATATTTAAAAGAAGTCGCCAAGCAATTAGAGATACAAAATGCATATAGTGAATTAAATAGAGCAAGTCAAAACAATGAAGATCAAGCTACGGATAAATTTAATGACACTTTAAAAGCAATTGAAGATAAATATGCTTATGATTCATCACGTCGCGTTATACCAAATAGAGCTTCATTAAAAACATTAAATAGAGTAAAAGCAATCGAAGATAAATACGCTAAAGCGATGAGAACTTTAGAGAGATTTAGAAAATCTAGATTATCAAAAAATAATAAGGATTCAACTCAAATAGAAAACTTAATAAAACAATCAGAAAACGGTTTTAATGATTATCACACACGTGATGATCAATATAATTTTGCAACAAGTGTAGCTCAAGAGTTAGAAAAATTAAAAAACGAATATATTATCTCACCTAAGGAAGCTAAAAATATATTTGGCAAATATGTATTCCATACTAATGAATTCCATTTAAGTGACCATGAACTATATAAAATCAAATTTGCGTATGGCCTTGATTAAGTATGTCATTTCTTATGGTCTAACTAGACAGATTGTGTAAAAATAATGCACACGTTTATATAAACGTTATACTCATTTTTTTATTATTAATATATTTGAACATAGACAAATACAACGAATAGTCGCATAATGGCCTTAGGGGAAAGACTATGTATGAGTTGGGAGTTCAATTATATATTATGTATCTATGGGGATTATACGGATGGTATAATCTCTTTTTTTATCTTCTTCAATAGTATTGCTCATCATCATGTAAATGTTCTAAAGCAAAACTTCTCTATTAAAGTGACTTACTCCAATACTTTAACTTTGCCTGATTGATATCAATCTTTTATCCTTTTCATGTATCAATCGTTACCGCCTCATTTGTGTATGGTTAGTGTACTCAATATAACTCCAAATAATCTAAACTAAAATTGTCTAATGATTAATGATATTCTTTTTCTACGTTGTCTCGTCTAAAATCGTCTAACCCTAATTTAGTAATGATAAATACGTCTTCACGTTTAAGTCCTGTTGTTACAAGACCTCCCCCTACTTTTTCTTCATTTCCATAAATGAATGTAGCATCGATGCGTCTATATCCTTTCTACTAAAATAACCTCTAATTCGAACATATCTATATCATCTCAACATAATATATGACTCTTCAGCGTTTATAATATGTTACAAGGGGTAGATTGGCAAGAGGAGGGCGATATTAATGAAAGCAGTTACTTATCAAGGTCATAAAAATATGGAAGTTCGTGAAGTAAACGATCCAACGATAGAAGAATCAACAGATGCAATTATTAAAATAACCGCTTCAGGTATATGTGGTTCTGATTTACATCTTTATCATCAAGGCGATTTATTTATGGATCCTGGCTTTGTTATTGGACATGAGCCAATGGGAATTGTAGAAGAAGTAGGAAAAGACGTTAAGACCTTAAAAAAAGGGGATAGAGTGGTTATACCTTTTAACATCGGTTGTGGTGACTGCTTCTATTGTAATAACCATATGGAATCTCAATGCGACAACTCTAATCCATCCCCTGCAAATTGGAAAATGGACAATGGTGGACTTTTCGGTTTTGGTGCCATGCACGGGAATCACTGGGGAGGACAAGCAGAGTATTTAAGAGTCCCATTTGCTGACTTCTCTTCTTTCAAAGTTCCAGATAGCGATTTGAAAGACGAACAAGTATTATTTTTATCTGATGTTGTCCCAACAGCTTATTGGAGTGTAGAACATGCGGGCGTAAAATCTGGTGACACTGTTATTGTTCTAGGTTGTGGTCCAATCGGTTTAATGGCACAAAAATTTGCTAAATTAAAAGGTGCTGAACGTGTGATTGCCATTGATAATGTGGAACATAGATTAAACCATGCGAAAAAATTCAATGGTGCTGAAGTGTATAATTTTTCTAAAGAAGATAATATTGGAAAATTACTTCGTGAAAACACACGTGGTGGTGCAGATGTTGTGATAGATTGTGTGGGAATGGATGGACAAGTTGCTCAAGATGATTTAGAGATGAGTTCAAATTCAGCACAACGCGGTAATATTAGTCCAATTATTACAGCAGCAGAATCAGTAAGAAAATTTGGTACCATTCAATTAACTGGTATTTATGCTACACCTGCAGATAATTTTCCAGTAGATTTAATTTTTAATAGAGATGTTCAAGTAAAAAGTGGTCAAGCACCAGTTATTCATCAAATGCCAAAATTATATGAAATGATTAAAAATGAAGTGTTTGACCCAACAGAAATTATAACGCATACCATGCCTTTAGAAGAAGCAAAACAAGCGTATGATATTTTCGATCAGAAAAAAGATAACAATATTAAAGTTATTTTAAAACCACAATAATGACTATATAAATATACAAGAAATATAATACTAACTTCTTGAATAAATAGATAAAGAAGCCCAGGACATTATTAAGTGTCTTGGGCATTTTTAATATGTTAGCAGTCGATGACTGAGTTGAAAATGCGCTTATGCTAAGCTTTTTTCACTCCTAATTCTTCTTGCTAAACTTAGTGAAGTGGGACGATAAATTTAAAATACATTCTATTCCACTCTTTTTTTCCATTATTTTGATGCTATGATTTAGAAAGTTCTCCATTGTAAGCATAGAAGTCGAGAGAACAAAACAAGCTAAAAATGACGAGTTTAAGTTACCTTCTAAGAAATTGAAGAAATAATTTTGTCAGTTTTTCTGTTATCAATATCTATTATTGTTATTTTATTAGCTTTTTTTCAGTAATACAGCTTTAATACTTTGCTAATCTTAATCCTCTTTACATCCATTTGTGCTATACAGTAATTAAAACTAATACTTCTAATCACAGTGTTTGTGACTAATTTTTAACGGGTAGAATCCTAGTAATACACTTTTTAATATAGGAGGAAACTTAAATGAATGATAAAACAGTTTACGATGTCATTGATATAGGTGTAAATCATCTACTATCTGTGTATGATAATTGGAACGTTGAACACGTATTAGATAAAGGAAATGATATATTTCCAAATACGTTACATTGGCAATTTGGACATGTTTTAACAATTTTCGATTCTGCTTTATCAATAGGTGGCCAAAATGCCATAGATGTCGCTAAATATACTAAACTATTTGGTTACGGATCTAGCCCTGCTAACTGGGAAGGACAAGATGTTCCAGCAATCGAAACGATTAAAGAAAACTTAAAAACACTTCCTGAACGTGCTCGTAAACTAACAGATGAACAATTATCACAAGAACTTAAACAACCTATTGCTGGTTGTCAGACACTCAATGAATTATTAGTACTAAATGCCTTCCATGTTCCATTACATGCCGGCAAGATTGAAGAAATGACTCGCGTGCTTAAACATGACGAATAATTTAAAATTCATCATTTATAGTTTACGAGAATATGTTTGCGTCTTATTATTGTGACTAGTATTTTGTGAAAAATTAATACTATTTGTTTTCATTATCATATTTACTACGATGAATATGATTGGTTTAAAACGATATCGAAAAGTCTAATATAACTTTCATGTTAATTATAATCCTGATACTAACGTACTTAAATGAAACTAAGTATCAGGATTTATTTTTATTACATTTATATTCTTCTCTCAATAAACTATACACGTAACGATCTGAAAATTATCCTTATCACTATTGATTTAATAAAACATACATTTTTACTTGATGCATATTTGTATTCCAAAATAAATGAACACGAGGTAAAAAAAGTTTAAAAAAATTGTCTGTGTGAAAATACATACTATATAAAGAAAATAAGGAGTGTTAAGTATGGCTAATAAAATTGCAATTGCTGGTGCGGGTGCAATGGGAAGCCGTATTGGTACTTACCTAAAACAAAGTGGACAAGATGTTACATTAATAGATTACTGGAAAGATCATGTTCATCGAATAAATGAAAAAGGAATAGAAGTTCAAACTGAACATGATACTTATACTGTTGAAATGCATGCCACATTCCCTGAAAAGATCAATCAAACCTATGATATTATTGTACTTTTGACAAAATCAATGCAATCTGAACAAATGATGCAAACTTTAAAAAATCAGGGAGCAATTAGCGAGGATACTGCTATCTTATGTATGATGAATGGTTTAGGCCATGACGAACGTCTATCACAATTTGTTCCAAAATCACAAATTTTCTTAGCCGTAACAATGTGGACAGCTGGATTACGTGGTCCAGGTCAATTGCTATTAGAAGGTGAAGGTTCAATTGACTTTCAACGTGCTGATGGTAAAAAAGACCCACGTACTCAAGAAATTGCAGATATCTTAAATCAAGCCCATTTAAATGCCACTATCAGTAATGATGTATTTAAAGCGATATGGTCTAAAGCTACGCTTAACAGTGTTTTAAATCCATTGTGCACGATATTAGATAAAACAATTGGTGAATTGGGCGCTTATGATCATTCTAGAGCAATGATACGCCCAATCATTGAAGAAATTGTCGACGTAGCACATGCTAAAAATGTAGATATTCATATTAACGACTTAATCTCGAAAATTGAAGCAGCTTATCCTGATCATGCACAAGGTTTACACTATCCTTCAATGCATCAAGATTATAATCATGGTCGTTTAACTGAAATAGATTACTTAAATGGTCAAATTGTGGACTATGGTAAATCATTAGGTATCGAAACTCCTAATAATGAACTGATTACTCATCTCATTCATCAATTAGAAATGAAGTTAAATATAAATGAATATTAAGTAATATGAAACGAACTAGATCACTTTGATAAATGATTGAAAAATTGTTTATTCTTTTGATATATTTTTCTTCTAATTCTTGTCTCATTTGTTCTAAACTTGCTGAAAAACCGCATCACTTATGATAAGCGTCTGCGTATCGGTTAATGATGCGGTTTTTAATTATATAATTTCATTTAATAAGGTAATGAACAGTTTTTTGATAAATGTTATTCTTCTAAAATTCTTTTTAATTTACACACTAAAAAATATCCTCCTTAACAATAATAAGTTATTTAAATTATTGATTAAGGAAGATATTTTTATATCTATTTATTTCTCAATCTAGAACTAAATTTTTATCGTGCTTTCAGTTCATTTCCTGTCATCCATTTATGATTTTTAATGATTTTACCATTATCTTTGGATTTGTAATCAACTACGTAAACAGTAGTTTTTTTCACGTTATCTATATTGGCTGTAGCACCTTTCATACCAGACATATGACTTGCTTTTAATTTAACAGTATCGCCCTTACTAAATCCATCTTTAGGTGCATCTTTGATCTCTTCGTTTACGACCCATTTATGATTGTTTACTTTTTCATTTCCATTTGTGGGTTTATAACTTACAACATAGGCATATGTTTTATACGCACCTTTTACAGTAGCTTCTGCACCTTTCATACCTGGCATATGCCCTGCTGTAATCGTTACTTTATCTCCCACTTTAAATTCACCTTCATTAGTCGATTTCATACCTTCAGGAACTTTACTTTCATCATTATGCTTCATATGGCTCTCACTTTTTTGGTCATTAGTGTCTTTATCTTTTTCATCATTATTGGAGCAAGCTGATAATATTAGTAATGATCCTAATATCATAAAAAATAATTTTTTAATCATAATAAAACTCCTATCTTTTATTTTAATTTTAATGTAAAGGCATTAATTGCAACAATAACCGTACTTAGTGACATTAAAATAGCACCTATTGCAGGTGATAAAATCAAGCCGATAAATGCTAAAATACCAGCTGCTAAAGGTACAGCAACAATATTATAACCTGCACCCCACCATAAGTTTTGCACCATTTTTCTCATAGTATTATTTGAAAGGGTCAAGAAATGAATGATATCTGATGGATTACTTTTAACAAGTATGACATCACCTGAATCCACTGCAACATCTGTGCCTGCACCAATTGCTATACCAATATCGGCTCTTATAAGACTCGGCGCATCGTTGATACCGTCTCCGACCATCATGACTTTATTACCGTCACTTTGATAATCTTTTATAATGCTTTCCTTATCTTCTGGCATGAGTTGTGCGTGGACATCACTAATACCTAATTCTTTTGCGACAGCGTGTGCCACTTCATTATTGTCACCTGTAAGCATGACTGGTGTAATATGTCTTGATAGTAAATCAGCTACCATTTGTTTTGAGCTTTCTTTAATTTGATCTCCTTGAGCAATCATGCCAATGACTTGTTGATCCTCAATTAAATAGCTGATTGAATTACCTTGTTGAGCTAATTTAGTAAACAAGTCATCGTCATAATTAAGTTTATGTTTATCAAGATAAGAGACATTTGTTATTTTATATGTTTTATTATCAATTAGACCTTCTAATCCGACACCTGGAATATTATTAACGTCTTGTGGATTAGTAAATGAAACATTTTTACTTTTCGCAAAATCAACAATACTTATAGCTAATGGGTGATTAGATTGACTTTCTAATGAGGCGAAAAGGCTTAATATTGTATCATTACTCAAATCATTTTTAAAGCTCTCATAATGATTCACAGAAAAGTTACCTTCAGTTAAAGTACCAGTTTTATCCATCATTACATAATCGATATGTTGAGCTATTTCTACAGACTCTCTATTTTTAATAATTAAACCATTATGTGCACCAATTGAAGTCGAACGTGCAGTGACTAAAGGTATTGCCAAGCCTAAAGCATGTGGACAAGCAATGACTAACACAGTTACAAGACGTTCTAATGCAAAATCAACATCATTTTGAATGAGCATCCAGACAATAAAAGAAATCACGCCAACAATTACAGCAAAGTAGAATAAATAACCCGCTACTTTATCAGATAACAATTCAGCACTAGATTTATCATTTTGTGCTTGATTAACAAGTCCCATAACTTGAGAAAGATATCCATCTTCTCCCACAGCTGTAACCTTGACTTGTATTGTTCCAGACCCATTAATAGAACCCCCGATGACGTTGTCATTTTGATTTTTTTGTACTTTTTTAGATTCTCCAGTGACTAGGGATTCATCTATAGATGTTTGTCCTTGAACGATAATACCATCTGTTGGAATGCTTTCTCCGGCTTTTACTTCGACGATATCATCAGTCATGATGTCTGATATTTTAACTTCTTCGCGTTGGCCATTATCCATAACTTTAATCGCACTATTAGGTAACAGTTCTGCCATTTTCTTTAAAGCATCTCCAGCATTTCCGACAGCATTCATTTCTATCCAATGTCCTAATAGCATAATTAAAATTAAGGTTGCTAATTCCCAAAAAAAGTCCATTGTATGACCAGTTGCACTACTGAAGTTATTCATATAAAAAGCATACAAGCTATAAATATAAGCTACTGAAATACCTAGAGCAACTAAGGTCATCATGCCTGGTTTTTTTGTAGCAATTTCATCTTTACCACCAGACAAGAACGGTTTACCACCATAAAAGAATAAAATTGTACTTAATATTAACACTACCCATTCAGAACCTGGAAATGTGAATTGAAAAGGTAAGTTAACACCCATCAGTGGCGATAAAAGAATGATAGGTATTGCAAAAATTAATGAAACAAAAAACTTAACTTTAAAATTTCCATGATGATGTGCATGGCCACTATGATGATGTGAGGCATGGTTATCATGATGCATTTGATTGGAATGATTCATGTGATTTTGATGATTATGCGCTTCACCATTATTCTTCAAATTAACCCCTCCTAATAAAAATGTTATAGTAAAACTACTTATACTATAACATATACCCCCCTAGGGTATAAATAGTTTCGATTTATCTCCATTTATGAATTTATTTATATCATTCTGAAAATGATGTCTACACGTCCTACATTAGACCTTGTCATCGATGTTTAAAACAAGGTTTTAATTAAAAAATCTCATCTGAACTCTCGCATGACAATACACTCTGACCAAGGTTAGCATTATCAACACAAATCATATATTACTATTTTTAAAGAAAATAACGCACTTCAAAGTAGGTCTAGAAAAGCAAATTGTCTAGATCATTATTTAATGAAGCCAGTAAATGAATTCATAATAAACTCATTTACTGGCTATTTTTCTAGTATTTATATTCAGTCTTTTCAAACTATATTAATCATTTTTTGATTCTCAAATTCTACGCCACAATAGCTGCATTTTATTAAAGATACTATATATTCAATCAATTTCAGAGTGAGTTATATACAACCTCATTTTTAGTTTTATTTATAATATGATTCTGCGTATCGGCTAATGATGCGGTTTTTAATTAACGTCTTTTTGTTATAAGTCTTAAAGAAATACTAAATAAACAACATCATTTTCCTTAATTGAAACGAAAGAACGACAAATTCCATACTATTACATTGGAATTTGTCGTTCATTTATTAGAAGCATATATTTTAAAGACTTCTAAATTAATTGTTACAACAACAATTATTATCCTGTTGCTCTTTTTCATTTTTCTCTTTTTTTTCTTCAATTTCTACAGAACAACAAGATTGTTCCTGAGGTTTTAATTTTTTTAATACGTCTTTGACTCCCATTATCTCACCTCCTTTAAATAACGATGTTCACCATCAAACCTGTAGAAATAGCTACAACTAAAATGGCGATAACGAATGAGATTACAAATTTTTTCTTGAATAGTTTCGATAATAATACAACTTCTGGAATACTTGCACCAGCACCACCAATGATCAAAGCAACAACTGTCCCAAGCGACATTCCTTTTGAAGCTAATGCTTCAGCTATAGGTAACATGGTTTCAGGTCTAATATACATAGGAATACCTATAATAGAAGCAATAAATACGGATATAATGCCACCTCCACTCGCATATTTAGTAATAAATGTTTCGGGTACAAAGCCATATATAAAAGCACCAATAAATACACCGATAAATAAGTAAGGAATCATTGGATATAAGAATGCCCAAGCATCATTTAATGCTTGTTTAAAACGAGATCCATTTTTATTAGCGAAAAACCCATCGCCTTTAACATTTACACCTTTATAACTTTTAGATAAATTTATTTTTGAAAATACTAGACCCGTTAAGACACTAAAGATTGCTAGTACAATAAAATAAACAACAGCAACTTTCCAACCTAATAAGGCCCATAACATAAATATCATTAAGGGATTCATTAAAGGTGACGCAATTAAAAAACTCATTGCAGGACCAAATGGAACTTTAGAATTTAATAAACCTGCAAGTATAGGAATTGTAGAACAAGAACAAAATGGTGTCATCGCACCAAAAGCCATTCCCAAAATATAATTAATAGCTTGATTAGGTTTACTTAAAAAGTATTTTATTTTTTCTTCTGAAACTATCTGCTGGATGATACTTACAATAAAGCTCACGATGATAAATAGTATGAATAGTTCAAAAAACAACATCACAAATGTTTTTATAAATTCCATAATTGAATCTAACATGAGTATAACGCCTCCAAATTTAATTAATCAATATTTCTTGATGTATTAATCAAAAAAAATTGATTAATACTACATTAAAAAAGATACTTAAAGTATCTTACAACAAGTATCTTCATTTAAAACAACCTGTATTTGCTGCTCATTAATTTTATAATAATTCCATGTGCCATGCTTTTCAGCAATAAGAACATTTGCATCTACTAATTTTTTTAAATGATAAGAAAGTTTAGATTGTTTTATATCTAATAACTCTTCTAAATCACATACACATAATGATTTATTGAAGCTTTGGCTAATTTGATTTAGTATTTTTAATCTGATTTTATCGGCAAGTGCATTAAACATATTTTCATAAAAGTCAAATTGTTGATCTTCACTCATATCAGTCTTTGCTTTAATAACTTCCATAAAAGACCATCCTTTTTATAATATTTCATTGAGTTTATATTATCTTTATTTCAATTCTTGAATTGCTTGTTTATAGTTATTTTTTGTTGATTCGCCATACTGATTAATGTTCCCTTTAAAAAACTCCTTTTCCATATATATTGTAGCTTCTTTTAAATTGATTTCTCTTGATAGCATAACAAGATTTAAATAACTTACAAAATAACCAACAGTTAAAGTACTTGCATGGTTTACTCGCAATCAAGCACGCCTCCTTATTGTCAACGTAGTTTTATATCATTTAATACATCAATTTTTTTTGATGTATTAAATATAAATCAATATCTATATTATCGCAAGAAAAAAACCACGATTTTACATAAACTTAGGTATTTCTCACAGAAATATTAAAATAATTTTTTTATAAATTGTATTATTAAGAATTAAATTTAGTAAAATTTTTAAAACTCAAACAATAACATAGACACCCATCTATATAGATGTTAATCTATAATTGCAAATTAATTAATGAGGTGAGTATAATGTTAAATATTGAAATATACGAAGAAGCTATGTGCTGTTCTACTGGCGTATGTGGTCCAGAACCGGATGAAACACTAATAAAAGCGAACCAAATCAATGAATATTTAAAGCAAAATCAAATAGAAGTTCAACGTTATAATATGAATAATAATCCGAATGAATTCATTAAAAATCAAGAAGTTATTCGTTTAATTCAAGAAAAAGGTGATGAAGTTTTACCAATCACTTTTATAGAAGGCGGTATAGCTAAAACGGGCGCTTATATTACCCAAGAAGAAGCCGATGAAATCATTACAGTTAATCAAATGAGAAATGGAGGATGCTGTGGTGGAGATGGATGCTGTTAAATACTTAAATAAATTGAATTTAGATAACATTGAGTTAACAAAATATTTGTTTTTTACTGGTAAAGGTGGCGTAGGCAAAACAACGATATCAAGTTTTATTGCTTTAAACTTAGCAGAGAATGGAAAGAAAGTAGCTTTAGTAAGTACTGATCCAGCCAGTAATTTACAAGATGTATTTCAAATGGAATTATCTAATAAATTAACTAAATATCAACCTATACCTAATCTCTCTATAGCCAATTTTGACCCGATTGCTGCTGCAGACGATTATAAAGCACAATCTATAGAACCTTATGAGGGTATTCTACCAGAAGATGTGCTTTCTGAAATGAAAGAACAGTTAAGTGGTTCATGTACAGTTGAAGTAGCAGCATTTAATGAATTTACAAATTTTTTATCCGATAAAACTTTAGAACAAGAATTTGATTTCATCATATTTGATACAGCTCCAACAGGTCACACCTTGAGAATGCTTGAATTACCTTCTGCATGGACAGATTATTTAAATACAACGAGTAATGACGCTTCTTGCTTAGGTCAATTATCAGGTTTAAATGAAAATAGAGTTAAATATAATTCAGCACTTGAAAAACTACGTAACCAAGATGATACGACCATGATGTTAGTTGCGAGACCTACTCACTCTTCTATATATGAAATTCAAAGAGCGCAACAAGAATTACAACAACTGTCAATTTCTAAATTCAAAGTAATCATTAACAACTATATAGAAGAAAGTCACGGTTTAATTTCGAGTCAGATGAAATCAGAACAAGATAAAAACATTAATCATTTTACTGAATGGTTAAATAACAATCATGCTTATTACGTTCCATATAAAAATCAGAAAGAAGAAGGTATAGAAAGTTTAACTAATCTATTAAATGATAATAACTTAATTGAAAATGATGACTTTATTGTTGAAGATCATCCGCAATTCAATAAATTAATCGATGAAATTGAAAATAGTAAAGTTCAATATTTATTTACAATGGGAAAAGGTGGCGTTGGTAAAACGACAGTAGCAACGCAATTAGCTACAACGTTATCTAATAAAGGATATCGTGTTCTTTTAGCAACTACTGACCCTACTAAAGAAATTAATGTTGAAACTACAAGTAATTTAAATACTACTTATATTGATGAAGAACAAGCATTAGAAAAGTATAAAAAAGAAGTACTAGCCACAGTGAATGATGATACACCACAAGACGATATTGATTATATTATGGAAGATTTAAAATCACCTTGTACAGAAGAAATAGCATTTTTCAAAGCTTTTAGTGACATTATGGAGAATCAAGACGACATGGATTACGTCATTGTAGATACAGCTCCTACAGGCCATACCTTGCTGTTACTTGATTCTAGTGAAAATCATCATAGAGAATTAAAGAAAAAATCAACTCAAACTACCAGTAATGTTGAAACATTATTACCTAAAATTCAAAATAAAAATTTAACACAGATGATAATCGTAACACTAGCAGAAAAAACACCTTATTTAGAATCTAAACGTTTAGTAGAAGATTTAAATAGAGCTAATATAGGCCATAATTGGTGGGTTGTTAATCAATCGTTAGTTACGCTAAATCAACGTGATGACCTTTTTAGTAACAAAAAAGAAGATGAATCATTTTGGGTAAACAAAATTAAAAATGAAAGTTTTGATAATTACTTTGTCATACCTTATCGAATATCAGAATATTAATGTTATTGATTATAATGAGACCTAGCGTCTACTTTAAACCAGTTAATAATTTAGGAATTAAGCAAGTATATAATTTATCAAGTGACAATAAAAATTATTAACGAAATAAAAGATTTCAAGTAGAAAGGGAGAAAAAATTGAATTATAGTGAAATATCGCAATACTTGAAAGTGATGGCTGATAGTAGCCGTCTTGAAATATTAGATTTGTTATCTTGTGGTGAATTATGCGCTTGTGATTTATTAGAGCATTTTTCTTTTTCTCAACCCACATTAAGTCATCATATGAAAGTATTAAAAGACAATAATTTAATTACATCCAGAAAAGATGGTAATAAAATTTTATACAAATTGAATCATGACGTATTGGATAACGTTACATCACGACTCACTCTATTGAGTTCCTGTACTGTCCCATGTATATGTGAAACAGTAGAGAAAGGTGAGTGTTAACAATGACGATATTAGCAATCACTATTTTTATATTAACGTTAATTTTTATCATATGGCAACCTAAGGGTTTAGATATTGGTATTACAGCATTGATTGGTGCTATCATCGCCATTATTACAGGCGTTGTTAGTTTCTCGGATGTTATTGAAGTTACAGGGATTGTTTGGAATGCGACGTTAACCTTTGTCGCTGTTATACTCATTTCATTAATTTTAGATGAAATTGGATTTTTCGAATGGGCAGCTATACATATGGTCAGAGCTTCAAATGGTCATGGGTTTAAAATGTTTGTCTACATTATGTTGTTAGGCGCTATTGTAGCAGCCTTCTTTGCGAACGATGGAGCTGCATTAATTCTCACTCCAATCGTGCTCGCTATGGTAAGAAATCTTGGGTTTAATCAAAAAGTCATTTTTCCTTTTATCATTGCAAGTGGATTCATTGCAGATACTACGTCTCTTCCATTAATTGTAAGTAATTTGGTTAATATCGTTTCTGCTGACTACTTCCATATTGGATTTATTGAATATATAAGTCGCATGATGATTCCAAATCTATTCTCTTTACTTGCAAGTATCGTTGTATTATGGCTATATTTCAGAAAAGTTATTCCTAACCATTTTGAAATTAAAAATCTTAAAACGCCTGATCAAGCCATTAAAGATCCAAAATTATTTAAGTTTTCGTGGATTGTTTTATCAATCTTACTCATTGGTTATATAGTTAGTGAATTTATTCAAATTCCAGTATCGTTAATTGCTTGTTTGATTGCATTTATATTTACTGTATTGGCCTATCAATCAAGCGTTGTAAACACGAAACAAGTAATCAAAGGTGCACCTTGGAATATTGTGCTCTTTTCTATAGGAATGTATTTAGTTGTATTTGGTCTGAAAAATGTGGGTATTACTGCACTATTAGCTAATATTCTATCAAGCATATCAAACTATGGATTGTTTAGTAGTGTGATAGGTATGGGCTTTATATCCGCATTTCTTTCAGCCATTATGAATAATATGCCTACCGTATTAATTGATGCCATTGCTATTGGACAATCTGCAACTACCGGTTTAATCAAAGAAGGCATGATTTATGCTAATATCATTGGTGCAGATTTAGGACCTAAAATCACACCTATCGGCTCCTTAGCAACACTACTATGGTTACACGTTTTAACACAAAAGGGAGTAAAAATTTCATGGGGTACATATTTTAAAACAGGTATTGTTATTACGATTCCTGTTCTGTTTATCACACTGTTAGGGTTATATCTAACACTTATTATTTTCTAAAAAAAGAGGAGACTATTTATGGATAAAAAAACAATTTACTTTATATGTACAGGTAATTCATGCCGTAGCCAAATGGCTGAAGGCTGGGGTAAGAACATCTTAGATGATGAATGGCAAGTATATTCTGGCGGTATTGAGGCACACGGTGTCAATCCGAAAGCCATCGAAGCGATGAAAGAAGTTGGAATTGATATCTCAAACCATACTTCTAATTTAATTGACAACACTATACTCAACCAATCCGATTTAGTAGTAACTCTATGTAGTGATGCTGATCAAAACTGTCCTGTATTGTCGCCTAATGTAAAGAAGGAACATTGGGGATTTGACGATCCTGCTGGCAAACCTTGGTCAGAATTCCAACGTGTTAGAGATGAAATCAAAGCAGCCATTGACTCATTTAAGGCTAGATAAATTTTAAGCGTCTCAATATCATTTAGCGGTGAGGGATGCTCTATTATTTATTTTTTATTGTTACTATTGACGTATTTATTCTTAATACAAACAAATATGAGAATTTTATAAGTTTCATAGTAAGAGTAATAAATCGAGAATAACA
>NZ_KV814990.1:460584-460935 GCF_001814125.1 Staphylococcus sp. HMSC072E01
GTTTCATAGTAAGAGTAATAAATCGAGAATAACAAGAAAATGAGAATTAGTATGTGATGAATTGTTAAAATAAAGTGTTCACAGTGAATGATGACTTATTCGTTATTTATATTTATAATGCACATATATGAGAAAATCTTGGGAGTGGAATTATGAAACTAAGAGCATTAGAGTATAGTGATTTACTTTTTGTTCATGAATTAAATAATGAATATTCTATTATGTCTTATTGGTTTGAAGAACCATATGAATCCTTAACGGAACTTCAGTATTTATTTGATAAGCATTTATTAGATGAATCGGAAAGACGTTTTATCGTTGAAGATGAAAATCAAGTCGTAGGTATTGTTG
>NZ_KV814990.1:461035-461504 GCF_001814125.1 Staphylococcus sp. HMSC072E01
GGTTATGCAAAATTCGCATTCGAAAAAGCGATAATTTATGCATTCGATATTTTAAACATGCACAAGATTTATCTATATGTTGATGCAGATAACAAAAAAGCAATTCATATATACGAGTCACAAGGATTTAAAACTGAAGGATTACTCAAAGAGCAATTCTACACTAAAGGTAAATATAAAGATGCCTATTTTATGTCATTATTGAAATCTGAATATATTTTGTAGCATAAAAAATAACTCATATATTCACTTAGGTGGGTTCAAACCTAAATTACTTCTAATAAAATTAAAATGAGTTTCACTCGAATGTCCGTAAGAGGAATAAACAAAGCCAAAAGAGAACTAGGATTTGTGCTAATGGCACTTATTATAAGAAAAGTAACAGCTCAACCAGCTAAAAATTTATAAAAAAGACAATTTCTATATTAATTCAACGGCACTGAACCCTTAAAATGGGAACTTAATAAAA
>NZ_KV814990.1:461604-477761 GCF_001814125.1 Staphylococcus sp. HMSC072E01
GGTTATGCAAAATTCGCATTCGAAAAAGCGATAAATTATGCATTCGATATATTAAACATGCACAAAATTTATCTATATGTTGATACAGATAACAAAAAAGCTGTGCATATATACGAGTCACAAGGATTTAAAACAGAAGGATTACTCAAAGAGCAATTCTACACTAAAGGTAAATATAAAGATGCCTATTTTATGTCATTATTGAAATCTGAATATATTTTGTAGCATAAAAAAATAGCTCATATATTCATTTAGTTAGGTTCAAACCTAAATTACTTCTAATAAAATTGAAATAGGCTTCACTCGAATGTCCGTAAGAGAAAGAAATTCTTGATAAAATCTACGAGGATTTTACGAATGATGACGCTGTAACAACAGTACTTAATAACGATTTACAAACAATTATTAATGACTATCTATCAGAATGAAGCTTATATTAATTTCAACTAAAATAGAGCATCCTTCACTTTGCGGTGAGGGATGCTCTCAATTTATTTTTTCTATTTTCAATTAACATAATAGAACTTTATAAGAATTACACAAACATCTTTTGTAGTAATCCTTTTTTACGATCTTTTAGTAATTCAACTTTATCTGATTGTTTTTCAATTAATTTGTCTAATTCACTTAAAAAATTTGCTATTTTAGTTTGTTCTTCGTAAGACGGTAATTTGGTTTGTATGTTTTGCAGATTTTTTTTTGAAAGTACCAATTGTGATGTACCTGTTGCATATTTAATATATTCTTTTTTTAATTGATAGTTTAAGTGTAAAGTTAAATAATATTGATTTGTATTTATCCCTTTAAAGACAGGATAATATTTACTGATAATACCTACATCAATTATTTGATTTAAATTAAACTTAAAAATTCCATCATCACTTCTTGAACGGTACGTTATATAATTTTTAGGAAGTATAAAATACCCAATATTACTCTCTGCAAAAGTTTTCCCATCTTTATAGTAGTCTGACTGAAGTATTAAACCTTGTCTTGACGATGTTAGAACAGGATATTCATTTTCATTAGTAGTTCTTTTATTACTAAATTCTAATACATCTTTTAATTGCTTTGTGTCCCACTCTTTATAGTAATTACCTTCTTCATCTTTAAATCTCAATCCTTGAGAAAAAATCTTTTGTATATACCCACGCTTTTGTTGCTCTAAAAGTTCAAGTTTCTCTTCTTCTAACTCAATCTGTCGGTCGAGTTTGCTAAAGAAATCACTAATTTTATTTTGTTCAAACAGAGATGGATAATTAATTTTTATTTTTTTTAAAAGAGATAAACTTAAATTTTTTTGACTCCCTTCATTAGATTGAGCTCTTAAATAAGTGTAATTTTTTTCTAGAAATTGATACACAAATTCAATGTTATTAAATTCATTAGGTTGTAAAATAGCACAAGCTTGGTTTGTAGTAGCTGGGAAATTTAATATGGAACATTTACCTCTTGTTTTGCCTTGACCGTACATTGCTAAGATTATTGCTGGTTCAGTTATTAATTTTGCTGATGAATTTTTTAAACCTGAAGAAGTTATTTTAGTAAATATATTTTTAATAAATTTATTATTCAAATCACTTGTTGTAATCCATGGAATATCTCCATCCCAGTACTTATTTGTTTTTCTACTAGGAGTACCGCCCGAAGTAAATGAACACATTTCGTCTAAATTTGATTGATACCATTCATCTTTAAACTCTGGAAATCTTAATTCTGGAGTATTTTTATGTTCAGACATGTTTTAACGCTCCTAATTCTTTGAGATATTCATTAATTTCTGATTCAGTATTATGTATATTTACTCTTTCATAGCCTAATTCCTCAAGTTGTTGAAGTACTTCATTTTCTAATGCATATTCACTTTGATAAGCCATTCATTCATCCACCCTAAACTTAATCTTTCTTTAAATATATCAAAATTTAATAATAATTAATATTGCATACTTCATTTTTAAGAAACTAATTAATAAAAACCGCATCACTTATGATATGCTTCTGCGTATCGGTTAATGATGCGGTTTTTTTTAGTTTTTTATACTCAAATTGTTCTATACACGTCAGTGCCTACTGAAATATATTTTTCTAAAGAAGGTGATATCGTAAAATCACCTCATGAAATAACAAATGATGTCACAGATATTGTTATCGAATATATATGAATTGATAGATAAGTAGCTCAAAATGACTTAGAGATAAGTTTAAGATCAGAACCATGAGGTAATATTAACCTTATTATCATAACTTATTTTTTAGTTTTATTTGTCATACGCTTCCGACCTTTTAGTTGAAATTTTAATACTTATATTTTTTATATAAATCATATATAATTATAAACAAAAATAATAAAAAAAGAATTTATATTGAAATTGTTATCCGTTTATCATATGTATATTTATATTAAATATAATAGTTTGGAATCTTTTAGTGTTGTCATCATTTTTAAATACTCTAATGGAAAATCATATTGATTTAGACATTGCAGTTCAAATTTTATTTTTTAGGTATCATTAAGTATACACCATATTAGGATTTGTGATCTTAATTATTCAATTTATTTAGCTGTAACTGAATTCCTTCAAATTGGCTTAAGACGTATGTATCATGTGAAATAATGATTAATTGTGTCATCTTTAAGGAAATCAACATTTGAAGTATATCTTCTTCATTAATGATATCTAAATTAGTTGTTGCTTCATCCAATATGAGGATTTCTGGTTCTAATATTAAAGCTTTAGCTATCCATACCCGTTGAAATTGACCACCACTTAACGTTGAAACTTTTTGATTAAGTATATTGTATGGTAAGTTACACTGATCAAGTACTGTTTCAATGCTTGATGTATAACGCTGTTTATCAATCTTGTAATTCTTAAGTGGTTCTAATAGTGTAGCTAATACCGTTTTACGTTGATTTAAGGTATCGCGTTGATATTGTGGTACATATTGGATGTGCTTCATCCACTCTTTAGATGTATAAGATTCACGTAAGTACCCATTAAGATATAATTCGCCCTGATAATCCGTATCTAAGCCAGCGATAATCTTGGCTAACGTAGATTTACCACAACCATTCTCACCACTTATGAGTAAGTGTTGGTCATTAATTGTACATGATATCTCTTTAAATATTAGTTTCGTATCTATATATTTGGTTAATCTCTCTATTTTAAGCATAAGGTTGTCTCCGATGTGCAATCGTAATTAATTTTTTCGTGTAACTATGTGTCGGCTTAGTTAAGATTGACGCTGCCTCACCACTTTCTATCAATTGACCTTGCTGCATAATGCTAATATGCGTGGCAAAATCTTTCACTAAGTTAATATCGTGTGTGATAAAAACGATGGTCATTTGGTAGCGTTCTTGTGCCTTAAGAAGGTAATGCATAAACTTTTTAACATTTCCTTGATCAAGTGCACTCGTCGGTTCATCTAAAAATAAGTAGTCCGGACGTCTAATTAATGACATTATAAAGGCGACACGTTGTGCCATACCTCCACTAAGTTCAAAGGGATAACGCTCAAGTAAATGTTCTCCTTGTCTTAAACCAAGTAATTGCATCATCTGTAAGACGTCTTCCTTAATACACTGTTTAGTCAGATGTGTGCGATTGGTTTCATAAATATATTGGAAATGCTTAGCTAATGTTATATTTTGAAACATATTACTTTGAACATCTTGAAACACTGCATCTGTTTTAGTTAAATCGATGTCAATATCTCCTTGATAACATAATTGTGGTCGTTTCATTCCAAGTATCGTTCTTGTTAACAGTGATTTCCCACTGCCACTTTCACCTATAATGCAATGAAAGGCACCTTTAGTTACTGTCAAATCAACATCTTTTAACAATACTTTCTCTTGATCTAAAATCGATAATTGATTGACGTTGACTACCGTATTTACTGCGTTATTTTTTTGTTGATGATTTGACATAATAAGGCGAAACCTCCTAACAATACACCAGGAAAGAAGAAGAGCCACGGTGCGCCGTTGAAATAACTTTTCCCATCAAAAAGAATTGTTCCTAACTCAGGCGTCGGCGGTTTAATACCTAGTCCTAGAAAGGCAAGACCAGATATGCTGAGCATCATTTTGCCAAAGTCAGCCGTTACCAAAGCGAATATATTACTTAATAAATGTGGAATCACATGTGTTACTGTCGTTTTGAATGTTGAGTTCCCACTCAATCGTGCATATTGAATAAACGGACGTTTTTGAATATCTCGTGTTAAATTTCTGAAGTAACGTAAATAACGTCCTATCCATCCAATCGTTAAAGCAAGTATCAAACCTATCATAGAGTTATTTACTAAACCTAAGATGACTAATGCGATAATAAATGACGGAATTGCCAACAACATATCGGCAATAAACATGATGATTTGATCTAACCATCGTCTTTCTATGCCTGCAATTAAGCCAAAGATAAGTCCCATACATACACTTAATAAAATTACTATACCTGTTAAATTCAATGTGACAAGACTACCGACAATCAGTCTTACTAAGAAGTCTCTGCCTAATTGATCGGTACCCAACCAATGTTGTCCATTAGGTGACTCAAGTGGGTTCAAATGTTGCGTGTCTTTCATTAAACCATACGTTATTAATACAACCATCAAACTCAATAGTGAACCTATTGCGATGTACGTTTGATATTTTTTCATCACATCGCACCTCTTTTCTCATTGTCTGACTGCTGGGTATGACGTCGTCGAAGTCTAGGTTCATTCTTCAAAATAATCACATCGCCTAAATAATTCATTAGCATAATAAAGACTATGATAAAGATGACAATGCCCTGAATTAGTGGATAATCTCGTTGGTTAATAGCATTAATCAACAATTTACCTATTCCAGACATGCTGAAGATAACTTCAAGTATTACGGCTTTTCCAATTAAATGAATGACACTGTTAATTGAAATGGTCATTAGTGGTGCAAATATCTCTTTAATTTGTACGATGATACGCGCTTTTAACGAGAAATGTCTTAACTGCGCAAGTTGATACGCATCTTGATCTAACGTTTGCGCAATCAGATGAGCTGTCATCAATAAGATATGACACCCTTCTATGACAACAATTGTGAAGATGGGCAGCACAAAGTGTTGCCATGAATCACTACCTACAAATGGTAACAATTGCCAACGTACGCCTAAATAATAAATGAATAAAATAGCTAACCAGTATTCTGGCATTGAGGTCATCACTTGGGCGAATCCACGAATTCCATTAGCGTAACGTGTATGCGGACGCGTCCCAACGAAGTAACCAACAATATAGCCAAATGGCAACATGATACAACTAGAGACAATGATTAGCACAAGCGTCGGCATGATGGCTTCCATTATCATAGCGGTAACCGCTTCGTTGGTACTAAAGCTGTATCCTAAGTTGCCCGTGAGTGCATGTCCAACCCAATCGATATATCTTAGTAACACATGTTGTCCTAAGCCAAGTTGATGTTGTGCCGCTTCAATATTGTCTTGCGTAATCGACGTATAACCATGACGTTGTAGATACAGTATCGCTGGATTACCAGATGTCTTCTCAACTAAAATGAAGATAATAAACGAACTTACGATTAAATAAAGTATGAATTTAATTGTACGTTTGAACACTGCTATTCATTAACTTTCAATGCTTTATAATCAATTGGTGCATCCGTAAGTCCAGAGAATTTGAATTGTTTTACTTTATCACTCACTACAAACGTCTCATTTGGATAAGCAATTGGCACACCATAGTATTGTTGATTAAAGTGTTTAAATATGTCATCAAATGAACGCTGTTGGTCTTCTTTTGATACGGTTGATGGGAAATCGTCTAGCTGTTTCGTCAATGTTTCATCATCAGCTAACACCCCTGGTTGACCATCATTATTTTTAAACACTGAACTCATAAAGTTGTAAGGCATTAATGCATCTGAATACGTTCTATAGAAAATCAAATCATAGTCTTTTTTCGTCCATAATGTATCATAGTATGATTGTGAATCTAACGTTTTCACATTTAACTTAATACCGGCTTGTTTAAGCTGACGTTGCACTTTTTCTGCTTTATCTTTCCAACTTGGGAACTCTGCAGGTTGAATGACTAAGTTAAATGATAACGGTTTGCCATTCTTTTCAAAGATGCCGTCATCGTTTTTATGATAGCCTTCTGATTTAAGTAACCTTTCAGCCGCTTTCATATCATAATCGTGTGGCTGTTGATTATCTTTAGTCACAAATTGTACGTTCTTCTGGAACAGACCATTTACAGATTTGCCCGCAATGTCTTTCGCATCGATGCTCTTAATTATCGCTTCACGAATTGCGCGATGATTTAATACATCATTTTTAGGGTTAAATGCCATAAAGTGACTTACTGTGCTAGGTCTATCTTCAATCGTTAAGTTCTTATTTTTCTTATCTTGTTTGATTTGTTCATCTGAGAGCATACCTAAAGCACCACCAGAAATATCTACAGAACCACTTTGTACTGCAGAATTTCTTGAGTCCCCATCTTCAATTGTTTGGAATGCAAGATGATAATTGACTGGGTGACCGTTGTCGAAATATTTATTTGGCTTCATTGTCGTTTTTTCTTTACCAGTTTTATCAACAACAAATGCACCTGTTCCAATCGCTTTTTCAAATTTACCGTTTACTTTACCATCTTCTACTGAATGTGGACTCATAATACGCAACGGTCTCACTTGTGTTAATTCATTTAACACTTGATTTGATGGAGATTTCAATCTAATTTGGACCACGTGATCATTTTTAACAACGACTTTATCTAATTTTTTTAACGTTTCTACAGTCGTATCTTTATTCATCGCTTTCGCACGATCAATCGAGAATTTCACGGCCTTAGCATCTAATGCTGAACCATCTGAGAATTTAACGTTCTTTTTCAAATGGAATTCATAAACTTTCCCTGATTCATCAACGCGCCATTTATCTGCTAAACCTGCTTTAACGCCCTTATCTTTGTCGTATTTAACTAATGCATCATACACTGCACTATAAACGGGCATCGCTGCATCATAGCCTTGCGCGTCAAGTTTATCCGCCTTTGCTTCAGTAGGTAGCGATACCGTAACATCTTTATCTTCTTTTTGACCATTGTCACAACCTGCTAATAAGAGCGTAGCACTTGCTGCTACCGTCATTAATATACGTTTCTTCATTTCTCAGTACCTTCTTTCACTCTTGCTTTGATTAAAAATGATTCTTCATATAATGTTTGTAAATAATCATTTGGTGATAAATAAAAATCGCTATAATGTGTTAAATCAATCACGTCAGGTACAGGCTCTTTCATTACCGAAACTTCAAATCCTGCATTCACAAAGCTATCAACGATATGTTTTAGAGAGTGATTCTGAGAAGGTGTGGCACCATATTGATTAATCGTGTCATCCATAAACTGACGACTCGGGTTATTAGTTAAATCCGCGAATGAAGCGTAATAAACGCCGCCTGGTTTCAATACCTCTTTTAAATCTTTCGCATGTTGCGAAATATCCTCTATTAAGTACAATACAGACGTACTTACAGCCGTATCAAATATGTACTTCGTTTCTTGTGGTTTATCTGTTAAATAGTATGTAAGTGGACGTTGTCCTTTTAATGTCTCTGCCTTTTCCAAAGATAAACGTGCTAAATCTATTCCAACACCTTCTTTAAACGGTGTTGTATCGTATAATCGTCGTAAAAATCCGCCTTGATTACATCCCACATCTAAAATCGTTTTCCCTTCGATGTCAGATGTATCAAGCATTTCTATCGTTCTCTCCCAAGCTTCTTGATGGTCTCGTGCCATCTCATCATCTGATTCTTGCCCTTTTTGCCACCAAACGTCATAAGTCTTAGTCATTTCATTCTCCTCGCTTACTTCAAATCGTAATAATTACGTTTTAAATAGTAATACACTATGTACATTTACGCAATAAGAATTTTTTTAAGTCATGAATGAACGCAAAAAAATAAGCTATGGGCGCGGGTCATTGATCGATGTCCCAGGCTCACAACTTATAACTGAATATTTATTGTGTTTGTGTATGTCTACGAGAACGAATTGAATAAACGATTAGTCCTATAATAAATCCAATAATTGCTGGAACGATCCAGCCCATGTCAATTGTAAAGAATGGTAAATAGTGTTCGGCAAAGCCAATTAATGTTTACGCGAATGATGTCTTCGCAAAGAATTCTGGACTTGCATTGATGCTGTCAAAGAATGCTGCAACCATAGTAAAGAACGTTGTAAATTTATAAACAATTGTCGAATGATTAAATAATGGGCTGACAAGTGTTAATAAAATAAGTGTAATCGCTAATGGATAGATAAACATAAGTACAGGTGTTGAATACATAATAATCTTAGTTAATCCGACATTCGCGAAGATACAGACAAGTAGTGCGACACCTGTTGCCAACCAAAGGTAATTCATTTTCGGGAATAGTTCTGTGAATGTTTCTGAAAAGGCAGTTATTAAACCAATCGCCGTCTTCAAATATGCCACAATAATAATTAGCGATAAGATGATAATGCCATAATCTCCAAGATAGTGTTGCGCGATTTGAGCAAGTGCGATACCACCATTTTCACTCACTTTAAAATGACCTAAACTCATCGTACCCATTAAAGCAAGTAACGTGTAAATCACGCCCATTCCTAGGATACTTATAAATCCTGACTTAAACGTTTCTTTAGCAATCCCATTCGGATTGGTAATACCTAATTTCTTAATCATTGTCACAATGATAATCCCGAATGCGAGTGATGCGAGTGCGTCTAGTGTATTATAGCCATCAATAAAGCCTTTCAATAAGACACTATTACTATAGTTTGCACTTATTAGCGTATGACTAATGCCACCCATAGGTTTAATAAATGCTAAGACAACTACAATACCTAGCAATACTAAAAATACTGGATTTAAGAATTTACCTATGTAATCTAAAATTTTAGATGGCTTCCTAGAGAAAAACCATGCTATTAGAAAGATTAAAATACTGAATATCGGTAACACTAACTTTCCAGTGCTTGCCTAAATAAATGGTGAAAATGCAATTTCATACGATGTTGTTGCAAGACTTGGTAACGCAAAAAACGGTCCAATTACTAAATATAGGGCAATTGTAAATACATATGCATAGCCTTTACTCACTCTAGATGAAATATCGAAAACGCCATTCGTTTTAAAGATACCGATGGCTACGATACCTAGGAAAGATAACCCAATCGCTGTAATTAAGAATCCTAAATTAGCAAGCCAAACCTTGGTGCCTGCTGTTTGTCCAAGATGAATAGGAAAGATTAAATTTCCTGCACCAAAGAATAAACCAAACAACATCGAACCAATAAATATATTTTCTTTGATTGAAAGTTTCTGTTTCATCATGTGTTACATCTCTCCTATTATGTGTTTACTAGCTATTATACATAAATTTAACATCTATTTGTTCAAAATATTCAATAAATTTAAATCATCACTATATTCAATGGATTATGCCATAAAAAAGACACCTCGTAACCGGCGTTTTGATTATTTCACGCAATCTACGAGGTGTTATCATCCATCCTAAGCCACGTTGTCTTTCAAACATTAATTACTGGAACGATGGTATGATATTAAGCTTTTCGAATTTGCCATTGATATGGATCTTCTAATTGATTCCAATCACTACCAATTTCATCGCTATTTACTAAGCATTGATCTAATTCTTTTATAATTTGTTCTTGATCTAATTCTGTACCGATAATTACAAATTGTGTATTTCTGTCACCATATTCGATATCCCAACTTTCGGCAATATCTGGTCGTTGATTAAGAATTTGTTCTCGTTGTTCTGGCGACATTGCAGCTACCCAATACGTTACCGGACTAATATTACAAGATGAACCTGCTTGAGATAATAAGCATGCAACTTGATTATATTGTGCTAACCAAACAATCCCTTTTGCACGAACAATGTTATTAGGCATTTGTTCTAACCAATCATTGAAACGTTTCGCGTGAAACGGTAAACGTCTTGAATAGACAAATGATCCAATCCCATACTCTTCTGTCTCAGGTGTATGTTCAGCGTGACCACCTTCAGTTAATTCTTTTATCCAACCTGCAGAATTACTTGCTTGTTCAAAATCAAAGCGACCTGTATTTAACACGTCATTGATATCCACTTCGGCATTTGTCGTTTTGATTAATTTAGCATCCGGTTGTAATTTTCTTAAGATGTTTTCTAATTTTATTAATTCCGCTTCGGTAACTAAATCCGTCTTATTGATCACTAGCACATCACAGAATTCGACTTGATCAATGAGTAAATCGGCAATTGAGCGTTCATCTGTTTGATCTGCACCTTGATCACGATCTACAAGTAAATCTTCAGAATTAATGTCATTAATAAATCGATTCGCATCTACAACAGTTACCAACGTATCTAGTCGACAAATAGAAGTTAAATCAATACCTAATGCGTCGTCAATGTAAGAGAAGGTTTGTGCAACAGGTACCGGTTCAGATATCCCTGTAGATTCAATCACAATATAATCAATATTTCCTTTTTCTACTAGACGCTCAACTTCTTGCAATAAATCGTCTCTTAACGTACAGCAAATACAACCATTAGATAATTCGACTAATTTTTCATCTGTTCGAGATAACCCGCCCCCATCAGCAACTAAGTCTTTATCAATATTTACCTCACTCATATCATTCACAATAACCGCAATTCGACGGCCTTCACGATTATTTAAAATGTGGTTAAGTAATGTTGTCTTACCTGATCCAAGATAACCACTCAATACCGTTACAGGTATCTTGCCCATAAAATCATACCTTTCTTTTTATAAATCGTAATTATTACGTTTTATATTTTATATTTAAATTTTTAATTGTCAATCAAACTAATGATAATCAAATGTAGCTATATCAATGATTAACGCTCACTCTAGAACTTATTTACCGAAATGAATTGATACTATTTCCACACTTTTATTGACTACCTCGACTTGACACGCTCTATTTTCGGAAGCTATTATAAAATAAATTAGGTTAACCTAAACTTTTATTTAGGAGGTAGTTTGTTGATAGAAATTAACAACATGAATTTGTATTTAAATCATAAACATGTACTGAAAGATATTTCTTTAAAGATTCCAATATCAGGGGAAATTATTGGCATCATGGGGCCCAACGGTGCGGGTAAGTCTTCATTGCTAAAAAGCTTGATCGGAACGTTTAACGCTAGTGGCGAGATGTATTTATATGGCAAATCCATACATAAACAATTGCAATACATTACATACATTCCTCAAAAAGCGCAATTAGATTTAGACTTCCCAATCAATGTTGAGAAAGTCATTTTATCTGGCTGCTATCAAACTATTGGTTGGTTCAAACGTGTCGATCATGCGTCTAAAACAAAATTCCAAAAACTATTAAGAGACTTAGATTTAGAAGCGTTGCAATACAAACAAATTTCCGAGCTCAGTGGCGGTCAATTGCAACGTGTTCTTGTAGCAAGAGCATTAATGTCTGATAGTACAGTTTATTTATTAGACGAACCGTTTGTAGGCATCGATTTTAATAGTGAGCAACTTATTATGGAGAAACTTCGCCAATTAAAAGCGCAAGGTAAGCTTATTCTTATTGTGCACCATGATTTATCTAAAGCAGAAGACTATTTCGACCGTATTCTTTTGCTGAATCGTACAATTAGATTCTTCGGTCCTAGTCATCAAGCAATGCAACCCCAATATCTCAATCACACATTTTTATTTAATGTGACTTCTACTTTTAATGAAGGGAGTGACATAGCAAATGACTGATTTCATTCAACATTTATTTGATTATCAGTTCTTAAATCGCGCTTTAATTACATCTATTATAGTGGGCGTAGTTTGTGGGACTGTCGGAAGTTTAATCATCCTTCGTGGATTATCGTTGATGGGAGATGCGATGAGTCATGCCGTTTTACCTGGTGTGGCGTTGTCATTCTTATTCAATATTCCGATGTTCATCGGCGCATTAGTCACTGGCATGATTGCAAGTTTATTAATTGGATACATTTCTAACAATAGTAAAACAAAGCCAGATGCAGCGATTGGCATCAGTTTCACTGCATTTCTCGCAACGGGTGTCATCATTATCAGTCTGATAAACAGCACGACAGATTTACATCATATTTTATTTGGTAACTTGCTCGCGATTACCCGACAAACATTTTGGACAACCCTTATTATTGGTGCCATCGTGATGTTACTGATTGTCATATTGTATCGACCATTAATGATTTCAACGTTTGATCCAACATTCAGTCGCGTAAGTGGGTTGAATACTACAGTCATTCATTATTTTGTAATGCTCTTACTCGCCTTAGTCACCGTTGCTAGTATTCAAACTGTTGGCATTATCCTAGTCGTCGCATTACTTGTTACACCGGCATCGACCGCCTTTTTAATCACAAAGAATCTTTATTCAATGATGATTGTAGCAAGTTTGATTGGCGTAGTAAGTTCGATTGTCGGATTGTACTTTAGCTTTATTTACAATCTTCCAAGTGGGGCAACGATTGTCATTGCAACATTTAGTATATATATCTTGACCCTTCTCTTTTCAAAATTAAAAACAAAGTATAGAGGTGTACACACAACATGAAAAAATTTATTCCATTACTTATTGCATTGATTCTAGTTCTAGCAGCATGTAGTTCAAATTCTGGTGAACAACATTCTAAAAATCATGACAAATTGAAGGTTGTCACAACCAATTCCATTATTTATGACATGGTCAAACAAATCGGTGGTGACAAGGTAGACGTTCATAGTATCGTACCTGTAGGACAAGACCCGCATGAATACGAAGTGAAACCGAAAGATATTAAACAACTTACTGATGCAGATGTTATCTTCTACAATGGTTTCAATTTAGAATCTGGTAACGGTTGGTTTGAAAAAGCTTTAGAACAAGCAGGCAAATCTACAGATGATAAGTCAGTATTCGCGGTGTCTAAAGGCGTTAAGCCTATCTATTTAAATGGTGAAACAGGTAATAAGGACAAGATTGATCCACATGCATGGTTAAATTTGGATAATGGTATTCAATACGTTAAGAATCTTCAAGAACAACTTGTGAAAGCAGATGCCTCACATAAAGCAGACTATCACAAACAAGGTGATGCTTATCTTGCTGAACTTGAAAAGTTAAACAAAAACAGTAAAGATAAATTCAATGATATTCCAAAACAAGAACGTGCTATGATTACAAGTGAAGGTGCCTTCAAATACTTCTCAAAAGCCTTTGATATCAAGCCAGGCTATATTTGGGAAATCAATACTGAGAAACAAGGTACACCGTCACAAATGAAACAAGCTATCAAGTTTGTTAAAGACAATCACATCAAACATTTATTAGTTGAAACAAGTGTAGATAAAAAATCTATGAATAGCTTAACTGAGGAAACTGGTAAGCGCATTTACGGAGAAGTCTTTACCGATTCAATCGGAGAAAAAGGCTCTAAAGGTGATTCATATTATAAAATGATGAAACACAATATCGAAACAATCCATGGAAGCATGGAATAGACTTAATTAAAACAACGCAATTAAGAAATTAAATTAATATACTATTATCATCTTTCTATTAAAATAGCTAGTAAATGAATTTTTAGGAATTCATTTACTAGCTTATTATTTTTTATATCCTTAGTTAAAATCTAAATCCTAAGGCAGCGGTCTAAAGAAATTCTTAGATGAACATTTACTCATTCTGTTGTGATGTTTGCTACGGGTAAGCTGGGTCGAGCCGCCATCTCAAAACTTATCCTACTTCCTCAGGCGTCATACAACATCATTCGTAGTCCATCCTTAGAACTACTAGAGCCTAGGACATAAATAATTTATTATCGTATTATTTGATTATCTCAATAAAATCTTTATTTACTGTTAAGAATAGCCCTTCTTGTGTTACTAATTTTGATGTTGGGTTCTCAGTATAAATAATGTCTTTAATAGTCAGTATATCATTTTTTTAAGTTTGCCTTCTACATTATCTTTGAAATTACGTGAGTCATACAGTTTACAAGCTTCTATACTTTTCACAATTTCAGGCGCCTTAGTAATATACTGTTCTAAACCTGCTGTGTTAATCAAGGTAATAAAGTCTTTATTCGCTATTATAACACTATCATCTTTTAATATCAGGCGATGTGTACCATTTGATGTATATCGCTCAGCAACTTCTAACAAATCTTTTTTCTTCTTCGACATCATTACCACTTACCACTCATTTAAAAACAGAATAGTCATTATACTTTAAAGTATCAGAGATATTTTCTTCTGTCAAAAGAAATTTTTTAGTTTATTAAAAAAAGACCTCATGATGCTTGTCATGAGATCTATCCACGAAGGTCTGTCACCTTGTATTTTAAATCATATTATTCATTTTTAAGGGCTTTTTCAATTGCTTTAACGTTCTCTTTCATAAATGATTGATACGTATTTTTGTCGTCATCTTGTTGTTTCGTATGTGAGCCCATATTGTAGAATTTGATTGTTTCTGCATTTGTTTCTTTTCTCACTGTCTCTGCAACTTTGTTCGATACATTTTCTTCAGCTAAGATATATTTTACTTTATCTTCTTTAATTTGTTTAACAATGTTTGTTAAATCTTTTTGGCTAGGTTCTTCAGCATTCATATTTTGAATACCTTCTTGTTTGAAATTGTATCTATCTACTAAGTAACCGATAGAATCATGTGAGATATAAACTGTTTTACCTTCATTACCTTTAACTGCTTGTTTCATATCTTTATCGATGCCTTTTAAGTCTTTAACTAATTTTTTATAGTTATCTTCATAGTAATCTTTATGTTCACTATCTTTCTTAACTAATTCATCTTTAATTTCTTTAGCAAATTTTTGGCTAATGACAGGATCTAACCAAATATGTGGGTCATATTTACCATGATGATGATGTTCATGGTCTTCGCCATGATCATGTTCTTCACCATGTTCATGCTCATGTTCGTGTTCTTCACCTTTTAATAAGTCACTATTTTTGTCTAATGATGCTTCTAAAGATAATGTTTTATCTTTGTCGTTAATTGCTTTGGCAATCTTCTTAGCTACAGGGTCTAAATTGTCACCTGTGTATACGAATAAATCTGATTTGCCGATATCAACCATTTGTTTTTGACTTGGGTCATATGTATGTGGGTCTACTCCGTTTGGATAAACTGATTCAACATCAACATATTTACCACCGATTTGTTGTACAAATGATTTTAATGGATAAACTGTCGTCTTAACTTCTAATTTACCTTTATGATCAGATGACTTTTCACTATCGCCTTTGCCACATGCTGCAAGTGATAACGTTAAAACAGTCACGAATAATAAAATAATACTCTTCTTAAACATGTACACATCTCCTAAATCAAAATCGTTACGTTTTATTATTTACATTAAATGGTGTAATTGTCAATGCTAATTTTTAAAATTGCAAAACTCTGACAACAGTAATAGGTTTAATTTATCTTTATCTATTCATTTTATTTTGAAAATGATTATATGTTTGATATATTTTTTAAATAGTAGTAATTACGCTTTGAAAACTTACCTTTATTTCTTTTATCATAATAGTTATTTAAAATCGTGAATAAAATCGCACATCTCATTCATAGTTAGGAGACTATTATTGTTGGGGGTTTCTTAGGTAGCGGCAAGACAACGACATTAAATCATCTGATTACAGAGGTCTTGGATCATAACCTAAAAACCGAATTCATTATATATGAATTCGGAAAAATGGGCATCGATAGTCAACTCATTCATCCGGCTATCCCTATAAGTGAAATTGTTGAAGGTTGCATTTGTTGCGCTATAAAGTCTGACGTATTTCAACAACTACACGAATTATATTTAGCGCATCAACCAGATCTAGTATTCGTTGAATGTGCATAGGTGTGACAGAACCACTGGTTGTTGTCGATATCTTTTTAACACCCGCCTTAGCACCAATCACTACAATAAGAAGCAAGCTTGGTATTATTAATGCGAAACTATATGTGCAATTGGAAACATACTCCAGAGATATTCAAACGTTATTCTATGAACAATTAAATCACTGTATTCTCTACGAAGTGTTTTTTA
>NZ_KV814990.1:477861-482446 GCF_001814125.1 Staphylococcus sp. HMSC072E01
TCTTTTGTTGAAAATCCTGCTGCTTTCATTTCAAAAGCTTTATACTTTGTTTCTATTGAATAAGCAACTCTTTTCATAGAAAAAACACCTCCGCATGATTCATTTTAATATGAATTCAACGAAAGTGTTTTTATAGTAATTCCCACTAATTGGGGTCAGTCCAAAGCTATAACAAGGTGTCTTTTCTATTTAATTATTCATTGATATAACCAAATTATAATTCTTCACCATTTGATTCAATAACTTTACGATACCAATCAAATGAATCTTTTTTTGTACGTTCTAATGAGCCATTTCCTTCGTTGTCACGATCTACATGAATTAATCCATAGCGTTTTTTCATTTCGCCGGTTGTAAATGATACGATATCAATAATACCCCAAGGTGTATAACCTATTAAGTCTACGCCGTCTTTATCTACTGCTTCGATAGCAGCTTGAATATGTTTACGTAAATATTCAATACGATAGTCATCATGAATATGTCCATTTTCATCAAATTCATCTACAGCACCAAAACCATTTTCAACAATAAATAACGGAATTTGATAACGATTATATAAAGCATTCAGAGTGTATCGTAAGCCTACCGGATCAATAGCCCAACCCCAATCACTCTTTTTAATATAAGGATTGTCTACTGAATTTGGTAATCCTCCGTTAACAACATTATCATCTACGCTTACTTCATTATCATGTTTCACTACTGTAGACATATAATAACTAAAACCAATATAATCCACTTTACCCTCACGTAAAATTTCTTCATCTCCGTCTTGCCAACCAATATCTAAACCTTCACGTTCAAACATTTTCTTTGCATAACCTGGATAGTAACCACGTACATGCACATCTGGGAAGAAAAAGCGCATTCGACTTGCTACTTCGGCTTCCATAATATCTTCTGGATTACAACTATACGGATAAATTGGTACATGTGAAATCATGGCACCAATTTCAAATTCAGGATTAATTTTCTTACCTATTTTAACAGCCTTGGCACTTGCGATTAATTCATTATGTGCTACTTGGTATAAGACTTCTTCTTTATTATCATCATCTGTCAAAGAGACACCTGAATTCGTCCATAAGAAAATTGGGTTATTAATATCCATTTGGTTATTAATTTCATTGAATGTCATCCAATACTTCACTTTATCTTTATAACGTTTAAATACCGTTTCTGCAAAATGAGCAAAGAAGTCTGCTACTTTACGATTTCTAAAGCCACCATATTCACGTGCTAAATGTAATGGCATTTCAAAATGTGAAAGTGTAATTACAGGTTGAATATTATATTTCAACAATTCATCAAATAAATCATCATAAAATTGTAAACCTGCTTCATTAGGTTCTTTTTCGTCTCCATTTGGAAAAATACGTGTCCATGCGATTGATGTTCTTAAACATTTTAAACCCATTTCACTAAATAGTTTTACATCTTCTTTATAACGATGATAAAAATCAATTCCAACATGATTAGGGTAATACTTATTTTCTTCGACATGTTTTGTAATTTCACGTGCTTTACCATGAGCTCCCGCTGTCATTACATCAATGACGCTTAATCCTTTGCCATCTTGATTATAGCCACCCTCAAATTGATTGGCTGCTAAAGCGCCACCCCATAAGAAATTTTTTGGTAATTTAGACATCATTTAAAACTCCTTTTCTGATTTATTATTTTTTAATTACAGTAATCATCTTATCTTTCACTTTTATGTTTTGAGAATCAGTTACAAAGATTTCTTCAAATTCACTACTATTTGTAATAAGTATCGGTGTAATAATGTCATAACCTTGTTCTTTAATATAGTTTGCATCAAATTTTAAAATCGGTTGTCCTACGTCAACTTTCTCATTTTCAGAAACAAGTAACTCGAAGCCTTTACCATTTAATTTAACTGTGTCTAAACCAACGTGTATTAAAAGCTCAATACCATCTGATGACGTAATTCCAATAGCGTGCTTACTGATCGTTACCATACTAACTGTTCCAGCAATAGGAGCTCTTACTTCATCACTTTCAGGTTGAATTGCTAGTCCTTTACCCATCATTTCTTCTGCAAATATAGGATCATTAACCTTAGATAATGGAACAATCGAACCATTCAATGGTGAATATATATCACTTTCAAGATGATCATTAGAAGTCATTGTATCTTGGTTTATTTTGTTTCTTTCTTCATCTTCTACTTGTTCAGTTGTATCTTCCCCATAACCAAACACTTGGATTAGAATAATAGGTAGAATAATAGCAATTATTGAACCAATCAGAATCCCCCATATAGATGTTGGATTATCTGGACTATAACCATTTACAACAGTAATTGGACCAGGTAAACCAGCATATGCATAATATTTCGGTTTAAAGAAACTAGCAATTAAGGCGCCAATCCCCCCACTAATACATGCAATAATAAATGGTTTTTTAAAACGTAAGTTCACTCCATATATTGAAGGTTCTGTAATACCAAAGATACCAGTAATACCAGCTGATAATGATACTTTTTTTAGTTCTTTATTTTTAGTTTTAAAGAATACACCAATAACTGCACCAAATTGAGAAATAACTGCAATGGTTTGGAAGGCTTGGAAGGCATCGCTTTTATACTGTTCAAAGTTTGCTAAAACCATAGGTGTGATGCCCCAATGAACACCAAAAATAACGAATACTTGCCAAAATGCACCAATTAATAAACCAGCTAACCATGGCGCTACAGCTACTAACCAATTAAATCCATGAGCGATACCATGCGCAGCTCCAGAAGCTAATGGACCAATAATTAGTAATGTTAATGGAACCATAATTACAATACTAAAAAATGGTACAAATAATGGTCTGATTACTTCATGAATATACTTATTTAAATATTTCTCTACATATGACAAGACCCATACTAATAATAACGGTGGCAATACAGATGACGTATAACTTGTTTCACTTAGAGGAATACCAATAAATGTAAATGATTTACCGCTACTAATTTTTTCAACAATATCTGTTAAGTCTGGACTAACTAATGCGGCACAACATGCTACAGCAATATATGTATTTACTTTAAAATGTTTTGCTGCTGTAATGGCAATGAATATAGGTAAAAATGTAAATGGTGCCCATGAAATAAAATTAAAGACTTCATAAGTTCCTGTATTTTCAAATGTTGGGAAAAATATCTTAGCTACGATCAAAATCCCTTGCAAAATCCCGGCTGCTGCTAACACATAGATGAATGGAGCAAACACCGCTGACATAGTTGCAATAATACGATTTATAATTGTTCCTTTTTCACTTTCATCCTCAGTTGGTTGTTGATTTTCTTCACCAACCAATCCTTCAAATTCTTTATATACGCTAGCAACCGCATTACCAATAACTACTTGAAACTGTCCATTATTTTCAACAACTGTTACTACACCATCTAATGCTGATACTTTCTTCTTAGCATCAGGTACAGAACGTTTCAAAACAATCCGTAATCGCGTTGCACAATGTGTATAATTGACAATATTTTCCTCTCCACCTACTGCTTCGAGAATTTCGTTTGCCAATCGTTTATCTTTTTCACTCATAACAAACCCTCCCAATTGGCTTCTTATTAATTTTCATCCATTAATGAAAGCCTTTTCATTTTTAATTATAATTATACCGGTACAATTTGTAAATATTTTTCTTTAATTATACCGGTATAATTTACTAAAGCATTATATATTTTGCTATAATATATGAAAATTATATTTGAGGAGCGCAAAGCCATGTTAAAGTATGAACATATTGCTAAAGAAATTAATGATTCTATTTCAAACAACGAGTTTGCTGTCGGTGATAAGCTTCCAAGTGTAGAAATGTTGAAAGCAAAATACCAAGTAAGTAAAAGTACTATTATTAAAGCACTAGAAATATTAGAAAAGGAAGGAACTATTTATCAAACAAGAGGTAGTGGTATCTATGTACGTAATAAAAAGAAATCTGGATATATTAATCTTTTAAAAACTAAAGGATTCTCAGATAATTTACACGAGCATCAAATTACAAGTAAAGTTTTAACGCTTCAACTTATTCGTCCAGATAACAATGTAAAAGAACATTTACGTTTAAAAGATAAAAATACTCACGTCTATTATGTAGAACGTATTCGTTATCTAGATGACCATCCTCTATGTATTGAAACATCCTATTTTAATACAGATTTAGTTAATCATTTAGATAATCAAATTGCTGCAAGTTCAATTTTTGAATACCTTCAATCTCAACTTAAAATTAATATTGGCTTTTCTGATATTTATTTTTATATTGATTTTCTTTCTGAAAGCGAAGCTCCAAAATTGAGTCTTAATCCGAATGATCCATGTATGCGTCACGAATTAACATTTTATACTACTACTGGTATACCTTTTGATTATTCAAATATTGTATATCATTATAAATATGCTAACTTCTTTATTCCTATAGAAAGTTGATTGGATATAAAAATTCTGTTAAGCGTTTAACGTTCTCATTACTACAAAAATCAATTAAACAGTACTATAGATAATTTCAATAAAGTCATTGTTAAATCACTGTATTCTCTACGAAGTGTTTTTTA
>NZ_KV814990.1:482546-503529 GCF_001814125.1 Staphylococcus sp. HMSC072E01
ACTGTATTCTCTACGAAGTGTTTTTTAGCACTTCATTTTATTTTTCCTCAAGTATTTTTTCTAACTATTTCTCCATATACTTATACATTTTCTTATTTAAATTCTATGGCATACCAATTTTATGTAAAAATTAGTGTAGATGTTAACTAAAATAATAAAAAATAAAAAATGTAGTAGATAAAACTATAAAATTTCGATAAAATTAATTTGCTAAATTTTAAATATTTCAAACAAAGGAGAAAAAAATGAAAAAAATTATTAATATTCTATTAATTGCAATACTATCCATCATATTTATTGGTTACAAAGATCCACTATTATTCTCTAAAAATTTCACAAAACATTTTGAAATCAGCGCTTCTGAATATCGGCACCAATTTGCCAATCAATGAGCCAAAGGAAATCAACTTTTTAATTAATATATTACACAATTTCGTTAATCCTCTTGTTAATCGTTCTTTATTTCTAGAAAAAGCTTAGGTTTATATGTACCGTTTCAATATATTTCTATATATTATATAATGACTTTAATAGAGCTTTGTAAATTTATTAAAGAAACGAAGGGGCAAAAATGTCGGTAACTATTAAAGATATTGCAAAAATAGCTAATAAAACACCTTCTACAGTTTCAAGAGTTTTATCCAATGCTGGTGGTTATAGCTCTAAAACTGAAAAAGAAATTAAGCGTATAGCAGAAGACCTAGGTTATAACAAGAATCTAGCTGCAGAAGAACTTGTTAAGCAACACGGAAAAGTAATTGGTGTAATGATGATGGATGCAACGACTAATTTTTCTGGTGACATTATTAATGGTATTGAAAAGCAAGTTACTGAAGAAGGTTTTAGCGCTATATGGGTACACGCTGGCTATCAAGATGCAGAAAGGCAAAAAAAAGCTTTAGCGCTACTTTTTGAACGTAGAGTGTCTGGCATAATTATTATTTCATTGACTTTAGAAGAAAGTAATTTCACATATTTAAAAAACATGAATATTCCATATATCTATTTATCAGTTAACCCTAAAAATAACGCTCCATTTATCGCTTCGAACGATTTTCAAATGGCTTATAAAGGAACACAGTATTTAATTAATAAAGGACATCAAAAAATTGCTTTTACTGGTATTGATTTTGACGAGAAAAACATTGGATCAGAACGAATTAAAGGATATCAACAAGCCCTACAAGACTATAATATTAAAGGATATAAAAAATGGATCATTGAAGGGGATTATAGCTATGAAAGTGGTTACGTCAGTGCAAAAAATAAATTGACAAAGATGAATGTAAGCGCTACACTAGCTGCAAGTGATGAAATAGCACTAGGTGTAATAAATGGGTTATCTCTTGTTGATATTTCTATTCCTAAAGATTTTTCGGTAATGTCTATAGATGGGACAAGCATCTCTCAAATGTATCGCCCACGTTTACATTGCGTTAGACAAGATTTCTTTAACATTGGTTTTGAGGGTGCAAAAGCATTAATTAATACCATTTCTAATTATAAACCTCTTAAATCAAGTTATATCCCTTTTAGTTTAATAGAAGGTGAAACAATTAAGCACATTTAAAAATCTAAGTTTTTAACTTAGATTTTTAATTATTATTTTTACTCAAACGTTTGAGTAAAAATTTCTCTTTATAGAAAGGATGTTTTTTATGGAAAAAAATTGGTGGAAAGAAGCAGTTGTTTATCAAATATATCCACGTAGTTTTAAAGATAGTAACAATGATGGCATAGGAGATTTACAAGGTATCATACAAAAATTAGATTATCTTGACAAACTTGGTATTGATGTTATTTGGTTAAACCCAATTTATGAATCTCCAAACGATGATAATGGATATGATATTTCTAATTACAAGAAAATCATGAATGATTTTGGAGATATGAATGATTTTAATCAATTATTAGAAGAAGCACACAAAAAAAATATAAAGATTATTATGGATTTAGTAGTTAATCATACATCAGACGAGCATGCATGGTTTATTGAGAGTAGAAAAGATAAGAATAATGCTTATAGAGATTACTATATTTGGAAAGATGGTGACGATGGTAATTATCCGAATAATTGGCAAAGTTATTTTAATGGCCCTGCGTGGACATACGATGAAACAACTAATCAGTACTATTTGCACCTATTTTCAGAAAAACAACCTGATCTTAATTGGGACAATGAACAACTAAGATCCGAAGTTTATGATATGATGCGCTATTGGTTAGACAAAGGCGTTGATGGCTTTAGAATGGATGTTATAAATATGATTTCAAAAGATCCAAATATCCCTGATGACCCTAACATATCTCAAAACCTTGAACCAAATTCAGCTTCATTTATTGCAAACGGTCCTAATGCGCATCGTTATATAAATGAAATGAATAAAGAGGTTTTATCAAAATATGACGTAATGACAGTTGGAGAAATGGTGAATGTACCGATTGAAGAAGCATTAAAATACACTGGTTCTGAGCGTAATGAATTACAAATGATTTTCCAATGGGAACATATGTCACTAGATTATGATCCTATTAGAGGTAAATGGAATAATCAAAAAGTAAATTTAAGAGATTTAAAAGAAAGTTTATTTAAGTGGCAAGAAAAACTTCAAGGTATTGGATGGAATTCATTATATTGGAATAATCACGATAACCCAAGATGTGTTTCCCGCTTTGGTGATGATCGACCAGAATATCGTAAACTTTCGGCTAAAATGCTAGCTACCACATTACATTTATTGCAAGGCACACCATATATTTACCAAGGTGAAGAAATCGGTATGACAAACATTCACTTAAATCATATTGAGCAATATGAAGATATTGAAACATTAAACGCATATAAAGAATTAGTCGAAAATAAAAATTCTATAACTAATTCGCAAATGATGAAATATATTCATTTTGCCTCTAGAGACAATGCACGCACTCCTATGCAGTGGGATTCAACAAAAAATGCTGGATTTACTGACAGTACACCTTGGTTCGTAGTTAATGAAAATTATAAAAATATTAATGTAGAAGCATCATTAAATGATAGCGACTCTATATTTTATTATTATCAAGCACTCATCCAATTAAGAAAGCAATATGAAATTATCGTTTATGGCAGCTTTAAAGCAATAGATAGAAACAACAGCAAGATATTCGCTTTCGAGAGAACTTTAAATGAAAGTAAATTATATGTTATAAGTAATTTTACAGACGAAAAAATAAATACTAATTATAGAATTGAACAAAATGAAAATAAAAAATTGTTAATTGGAAATTATGGTGAACCTATCCTAAAAAATACATTACGTCCATATGAAACGAAAGTGTATTTAATAGACAATATAACAAGTGAAAGTGTGGATAACAATGGAATTCAAAGTTAATAAAAAACTCATTTTTGTACTAGGTGCACTTGGCGGTTTACTCTATGGATATGATAATGGCGTAATTTCAGGAGCTTTACTATTTATTAATAATGATATTCCACTTACTAGCTTTACCCAAGGATTAGTTGTGTCTTCTATGCTAATCGGTGCTATTATAGGCGCTGGCTTAAGTGGTCCGATTTCTGACAAATTAGGGCGCCGTAAAGTTGTATTTATTATTGCTATCATTTACATTATTGGTTCTTTATTAATGGCAGTTGCAAATAGTGTCGATTTATTAGTGATAGGACGACTTGTTATAGGTTTGGGTGTTGGTAGTTCAACAGCTATTATACCTGTATATCTTTCTGAAATGGCCCCTACAAAATTCAGAGGTTCCTTAGCCGCATTAAACCCTTTAATGATAACTATTGGTATATTAGTAGCTTATTGTACAAACTTTTTATTGGCTGATGCAGAAGCTTGGAGATGGATGATTGGCTTAGCAGTTGTACCAGCTATCATATTATTAATCGGCGTTATATTTATGCCTGAAAGTCCGAGATGGCTATTAGAAAACAAATCTGAAACAGCAGCACGTCACGTCATGAGCTTAACATTTAAACAAGATGAGATTGAAAAAGAAATAAACGATATGAAAAATGTAATTCATAACTCAGAATCCGCATGGAAATTACTCAGAGCAAAATGGGTACGTCCAGTACTTATCATTGGCTGTTTATTTGCATTTTTCCAACAAATCATAGGCATTAACGCAATTATATATTATACACCACTTATACTAACTAAAGCTGGATTAGGAAGTTCAAGCTCTATACTTGGAACAGTTGGTTTAGGAATAGTCAATGTTTTGGTAACAATTCTCTCTATAGTTATCATCGATAAAATTGATAGAAAAAAATTACTTGTAATTGGGAATATTGGGATGATTATTTCACTTTTGATAATGACAATTACAATTGCTACTATGGGTATTACTCAAGTTGCTTGGATTATTATCATTTGTTTATCGTTATTTATACTATTCTTTGGCGCAACATGGGGGCCAATTATGTGGGTAATGTTGCCAGAAATGTTCCCTACACGCGCTCGAGGTGCAGCTACTGGTATCGCTATTGTAGTATTACAAATAGGAACACTTATTATTTCTCAAGTATTTCCTATCCTTGTTAATATGTTAGAAGTACAATATGTATTCTTGATTTTTGCAGTTATAGGGGCATTAGCACTCATTTTTGTAGTTAAATTCTTACCGGAAACGCGTGGTAAAAGTTTAGAAGAAATCGAATTACAATTACAAAACTAAAATTGTAATATTAGTGTAAAAATAATGATTTTAAAATTATTTAATTATCCGATATCAAGTATAATTAAATATGAAATTTAAGGCTGAGACACGATATGATATAGCCCTTTCAAACTAGACGATGTACAAATCGAAACTATAAGGGAGTAATATATCAAGATTCTGTCCCAGCCTTTTATTTTAAGAATATCTATTTATGTCTCATACTCTTTCATATAGCGATCAAACTTAAATAAGCATATTCAATCCTTTATTTCTTCTTTATAAATTCCTATTTTACTAATCTTAATTTATTACAATTTATTTTTGAAACATACATAACCGAAAATCTTGTACTTAATACCCTTCCCCCTACGCTCTCTTAAACGTTATGTTTCTGTATCTAACGTTTAGGAGGCTTTTTATATTCTGAAATTTGTTTGTTTCAGACAAAAAACACCCACTACTTCATCATTTTAGACATACCTAATCACTAGGCACATGCTAAACTTAAATTAAATATTGCGAAACTTTTCACATAATCAAAGGAGACGATTTTTATGAAAAAAGTTTTTATAGCAGGCGCAATTCCAGAAACAAGACTTAATCAACTCAAAAAACATTTTGATGTTGATATGTACACAGGTGAAACGTTGATTTCTCAAGAACTGTTAATCCAAAAAATTCAAGATGCAGATGCATTAATCACTTTATTGTCTACCCAGGTAAGCCGACAAGTTATTGAATCGGCGCCAAAATTAAAAATCATTGCAAATTATGGTGCTGGTTTTAATAACATTGATATCCAAGCAGCTCGCGAACACCATATTAATGTTACGAATACACCTATAGCTTCTACAAATGCAACAGCTGAGTTAACAATGGGAATCTTATTGGCTGTCGCTCGTCGTATTCCTGAAGGCGATCAACTTTGCCGTAATGAAGGGTTCAATTTGAAAATCACAGATGATAATCTGCAAGTCGATTACCCTCGTCAATTTCTGAAAGGCGCACATGCACCGAGTGTTAAAGCACAGCACGTTATTCATTGGGGCGACACCTTCTGGGTTTCGTCGTTATGGTTAGCGTGGTTTTATTAATATCTGCTATCATTTATATTGTAGTAAAACGTCGTAATTAATACGTCTGTCTTTTATTAAAAATATAATTGAAGGAGAGAGTATGGAAATGGAATTCAATGAGAACAATATCGACTTAGAGACGATTATCAGAGATGAAGTTAATAAATATTTATCTAGAGATATTGGAGACTTACCTGCGACACAACAGGCACCGCTCGAGTTGAGAGAGAAATATGAAAAGATGGAAGTGCCGAATAAAGGGCGAGATATCTATGAAGTACTCAAAGATTTAAATAATGAAGTGCTGAATTATTTATATCGTCCGAACCATCCACGTTCATTCTCATTTATACCAGGTCCAGCATCACGTCTATCATGGCTTGGAGACATTTTAACAACAGCAAATAATATCCATGCCTCTAATTTTGCCAATGCGACGCTGCCAATTAATATTGAGCGTAATTTAATTAACTACTTGGTAGGAAAAATCGGTTATGAGATCAAACCGGCCGGTGGTGTCTTTGTATCTGGCGGTTCAATGGCCAATTTAACAGCTATCGTTGCGGCTAGAGATGCACAGGTAGAAATGGAAGATATTAAAAAAGCAACCGTTTATCTTACATCTCAAACGCATCATTCTGTAGGCAAAGCCTTGCATGTTGCAGGCTTCCTTAAAAATAATATCCGCAGAATTGAGTACAACGATGACTTTACAATGAATACAGATAGCTTAAAAGCCGCAATTGATAAAGATATTGAAGAAGGTTATAAACCTGCTATGGTGATTGCGACTGCAGGCACGACTAATACAGGTTCTGTCGATGATTTCACCACACTTGGAGATATTTGTGATCACTACAATCTATGGCTCCATGTAGACGGTGCTTATGGACTATCACATATCTTATCCGATAAAGCACAACACTTATTTAAAGGCATTGAACGTTCAGATAGTGCCAGTTGGGATGCACACAAATTACTGTTCCAAACATATAGTTGCGCTATGGTAATCGTGAAAGAAAAGAATCATCTGCTGCAAAGCTTTGGCGAAGATGCTGAGTACTTGGATGATATTGCTTCAGATGATGATGTGATTGATCCAGAAATGTTAGGCATTGAACTTACACGCCCTGCACGTGCTTTAAAATTATGGATTACTCTGCAAGTCATTGGTGAAGATGAAATTATCGAGCGCATTAAATACGGCGAAGGTTTAGCAGAATATGCAGAAGAATACGTGTCAAGTCTCGATAACTGGCGTATTATCTCACACGCTAATCTTTCCATTGTGAACTTCAGATATGAAAACAGTGATTTAACTGAAGCACAAAATAATCAACTCAATAGCATGGCTGCGCAAAAAATTGCAGATTCTGGTTATGCCATTGCTTATACCACAGTATTGAATAACCAACGTGTCATTCGTTTATGTACAACGAATCCATTAACGACACATGATGATATCAGAGAAACAATAAATCGCCTTGATCAGTATATTGGTGATTACGATATGAAAGATGCTTAATCAAAAATACTTCTTAATAGTAAGCAACCCCCAAAAAGTTGAACTTTTTAGGGGTTCTTTTTTCTCTTCATGAGGATTGATTATCTAAGTGTAACTTAGCATCTTTAGCAGGTTTTGCTGGTGTGATACGTCTACCTTCAGCGTATCGTTTTATACTAGGGTTTTTATAATAATAATGGTCCTTACATTTTCAAAGACTAAATTCACGTGTAGACATGTTGAATGCGTCTTATTAGGGTCTAATCTAATCAAACAAAAATTTAAGAGAGAAATCATATCTACAGGTTTTTTAACCAGAAGATTATTTTGATCTATTTCAAAAATTTTCAAACCGTTCTTAAAAGTGTATTTTTATAAACGTATGATAAAAGAGAAATTTTAGTCGCTTACTTCGTTTCAAGATATTACTGATACAATAAGGTTAAAAAATCGGTACGTTTAACAGAACAAGTGTAGGTATTATAATAAACGTTTTTGATTTTGATGAAAAATAAGCTGTTCAATTTTTGATTGAACAGCTTTACCTAGTTATCCTTACTTTTATTCTTTTACCCTCAAAAGGCGGAGAGCATTCAGTATTACAATAATAGCAGCTCCTGTATCACTTAATACGGCCATTCATAGTGTAAGTATTCCCAAGAATATCAGAACAAATGCCGCCAACTTTATTGTGATGGAAAACCAGGTGCGGTTGGGAAAATCCCCTTCCTGCGATTACCGTTCACAAACGCCCAAAAAGAGCAACTGGCCCTTTTAGCTCTGGGACTGTCTTGGCCTAGAGAAGGTAAAACCTTTCCCACTTAAAAGAACGGAAAAAGACGCTCTGTCCTGGCATTATCTTTGGCTCGACGCTTGCCCCCATACGGATATTAATCGTTTCGAAACTTTTAATACAGTCAATTTAACTTTTGAATGTAAACTGGCTGCCTTAAGTCACTGTTTATGATTTTATGCTTCCCATGCTCTTTAATTGCTTATTTGACCGCCCGTATGATAAAAACGGTATGCAAGGCATTGTTTTTACTCATAACATCTTTATTAGATTGCTCTGTTTTTTAGTGTCCAATGTTATGGGAGCATTGTAGAATCCACACTTCAAAGTTCATTCATGTCAATCGATTCGTTCATTATTTAGATCTTAATAATCGAAGTCCATTTAGTATAACTACTAAAGTACTTCCTTCATGAACAATTACACTGATTGTAATATCAGTTAATCCTAACAAACTAACGACAACTAAAAAGGCAACAACTGCCATTGAAAAAATAATATTTTGCCTAATAACACGACCCATATTTGAGGAAATTTTATGAGACTGTACTAATTTAGATAAATTGTTCTGCATTAAAACCAAATCAGATACTTCTACTGCCACATCAGTACCGCCCCCCATAGCTATACCAACATCAGCATTAACAAGGGCCGGTGCATCGTTCACACCATCTCCGACCATGGCAGTAACTCCAAATTTTTCTTTTTGTTCTTCTATAATTCTGGATTTATCTTCAGGCATTACATTAGCGATAACTTCGTCTATTCCCAATTGTTCGCCTACAGCTTTTCCCGTCATTTCCGAATCACCAGTAATTAAAGTCGTGTGGATACCAAGTTTCTTAAAGTAATTAACTGTTTCTTTAGCATGCTCATTCGGAATATCCATTAGAGCTATAATCCCAATAACTTCTTCATTTTCTGCTACGTATACAACCGTCTTTCCTTCTGATGCCCAATCATGATTGAACTGGGTATACTCTTCAGAAGCACTTTCAAAAGAAGTAGGCTTACCAATACGATAATTTTTTCCATTATAATCTCCTGTCAGACCTTTTCCAATTTGATTAGTAACTTCGATGTCTATTTTATTTTTAACTTCAAATTTTTCTAAAATAGCATTAGCGAGTGGGTGATTGGATTCCTTTTCAAGGGCGACTATAATATCAATAATATTTTCTTCGTTCACAGAATGAGTGAAATAGTAATTTGTTACTTTAGGTTCTCCGTTCGTAAGGGTTCCTGTTTTATCGAAGGCAATTGCATCTATATCCGCTAATTGTGATAGGTAAGTACTTCCTTTTGAAAGCACGCCTTTTTTAGCTAGGTTAGATGTTGTAGACAATGTTACAGATACAGTAGCTGCTGCCAAAGCACACGGTGAAGCTGCGACTAAAAGCACTAATCCCCTGTAAACACTTTGCGACCATGTCCAATCAAATAGAAAAGGAGCAAGTAACATTACTAATGGTATTGCGATTAAAACTATATTAACATATTTAGGCTCGAATTTTTGAATGATACTGGCAGCTTTTGTTTGATTATCTTGGTTTTGACTAACTAATTGTAAAATTTTAGAGAATACAGTATCCTTGTTTTCCTTAGTGACTTCCATAGTAAAAGTACCTGTTCCATTAATCGTACTTCCAAAAACTTCGTCACCCTTAGACTTCTCTTTCGGTATACTTTCTCCATTAATAGAAGATTCATCAATTGAGGTAGTACCGGATAAAATAATCCCATCAATTGGAACTTGATCACCGTTCAGCACTTGGAGTTGATCTCCAACTTTTAATTCACTGACATCAACAATTTTTGTGTTTCCATCAGGTAGGATTAATTTAGCTGTCGTTGGGTTCATTTCGAGTAGCTTAGTAATTTCTCTTTTACTTCTTCCTTCAGCGTAATCTTCAAGAAAATGAGCGCCGGAAAAAATAAGTATCAAAAGGGTTCCTTCCCAAAAACTCCCTATCAGAGAAGCCCCGATTGCAGCTAATCCCATTAGAATATGAGAATTAGGAGTGAATTTTCCCTTTAATTTAGTATTTTCAACTGTCTCTCCAATTCCTTCGAGAATAATTACATGGTAGCCGGCTGTGATTGTGGCAATTGAAAATAAGATGTTTTGTATTAATAAATTTGCATCACTTAAAAAAAGCCCAATTATAGCCAACACTAAGCCAATAAAATATGAAATAATTGGCATTTTTCCGTGATCATGATCATGACTATGATCGTGGCTATGACTTTCGTGTGCTTGTTGCTCTTGAATATTTTTCATTTCTATCACCTTTCTAAATAAATATGATATATCGGGTTCCAATATATTCGCAGTAAGCTTTACTAAACCAGGACGTTAATTGACCACATCCAAACTTTTTGTATCCAATAATACATCCTATGAATTTATCAACCGTATTCACTAACCCTCTCTGCTACACCCATCTCACTTTCCTTCGAGATATCATACAACGCTTTCCATTCTGTTTTTTTGTTTTCCATATCCATTGCAAAATCCCCTTTTCATATGCCTATAATATTGTTATATGATCATATAACAATATTAATGACGTGAATTATTATTAACACTCATTACTGGTTTACGGAATACTAGTAATGACAGGCGTGATCGATCGCCTGTTTTAGCATATTCATAGTATGTTCATCATCATGGGAATAAAACAATGTTGTGCCTTCCCTTCGGAATTTTACTAACCGTAAATTTTTCAAGAACCGCAATTGATGGGAAACTGTTGATTGTCTAAGATGTAGCGTTTCAGCAATACCGTTTACCGAATACTCCTTATAAAAGAGCAAATGGAGAATCCGGATTCTCGTAGGATCACCTAACGCTTTAAATGTTTGCGATACGACAAATAATGTTTCATCATCTAAGTCCTTATTATTTACTTCCTCTAATTCCTTTTTTTCTTCCATTATCCTTCCCTCACTTTAGGTTTCAATTCAAAACCTTATATATAATAATCACTATTTATCTACATATATTAATATATGTTCATATATATGATATAACCATCTGAATAAAGAATCAAATAATATTTAATATGAATTCATATATTTTGTTTTGATTTTTTAGAGTAAAATAAACAAAGCCTTTTTAAGAATAGTGGGATGAGTGCAGTATGGATGATCGGGCGTTAGCTTCCGCACTTGGAATTGGTGTTGGCGGTGGACTCGCTTGGATAATGGAAGGTTTTCAAAGTGGTCATGGCTTTATTTATTCATTATGTGCAGGCCTTATAATTGGCTTATTATTTTTTGAAATGATTCCGGAAAGTATTGAATTAGGCGGGTGGGTAATTTTACTCGGTGGAATAGCAATAGGCTTAGTATTATTCCAATCCATTCATCTATTAATGGATAAAATTACAATTATCACTAATAGTCATCAAAAAGATATTTTCGTTCGATCGGGGGGTACTTTTAATTATCAGTATAGCAATTCATAATTTCCCTGTTGGCAATATTCCTTTATTTGTGTAATTTGACCATTAATACTAAATTTATCAATGTCTTGAGAAATTGTTGAAACTCTAACATAACATCCTACAGATTTTCTTTTCATTTCTTTCATATTTTTCATCCTTTCATTAATTAAGCAATCGATGATTGCGTAGCTTGGTTTACAATGTTTAGCGGTTCATTTTTGAAATAGATTCCCACAAGGCTTTTGTTTTTAGAAATATGAATTTCATCAATATATCGGTATAACATGCTTAACGTGAAGTGTTGTTGAATTACATTTTCAAAAGACCTTTGAATTTGTTGCTCATTTATTGATAGTGTTGGTTTTGATTGTTGAAGTAACGATTGAGATTGTTTTCTGAACGTTTCTGCATCGATGGCTCCTTTAGCTAATTTATCTATCAATTGTTCTTGTGTAAGTGTGCTCCTAGTTTCTAGGGCCCTTTGTTTTTTGATCCGTTTTTGAATTACATCATTGGTTTAAAGATAAATTGAAGGATGAAATAAATAATACTGGTATTCGTATGTTTAAGCGCTATGCAGCTATCACTACTTCGGCCAAGATTCTCAGTCATGTTTTACCTACAGATATTGATATCGCTAAAATAAGAGACTACTTTATTGATTATCATGCTCATACAGTCTCTGAACGATCACTGGCAGATAAAGCGATCGAAGTCATTACGCAATTTGTAGCACAAAACCGTGGTAAGTTTTCTGATGACAAAGCGTTAAAGAATATGATGGAGAACCATGGACTAATTGCCTTAAAAGATGAGTATATCGAAGTCAAAATCATTGCGTCTGTATTTAAAAATATGTTGTTAGAGCATCACTTCCAAGATGTTAATAATGTTGTTAATGCACTAAGGGATAAAGGATTTATCGAATCTGACCATGATCGAATTACAACAAAAAGAACAGTCAAAGATGACAATGGCAAAAAACAGTCACTTGTCTTTTACCATTTAAAGTTAGATTCAGAATATGCGTCTATTTTTGGTCTAACTAAAGATGCTGAACCTATTAAAGCTAAAATTAACTTGGATAACAAAAAGATGCTTGAATCATGGAAAAAACAGAATGATGATTTAATTGATTTTTAATAACTTAAAGATAAAATCGTGCAGGAGTGAATAAAATGGATGAATTGATTGAATTACTAGCTGATTTAGTTGTTGAAGAGTTACAGATCGATAATTAATCATGGCGGTCCAACGTGTTAAAAGCACGTTGGACCTTTCATTCTAATTTGCTCACAAATATATATTATCTTTTTGGAGGTGTATAACATGGTAGAAGCCATTGGGTATGTACGTCAAAGTACACTCAAACAACAAAGCTTAGCGACACAGAAATCACTTATTATGGATACTGCTAAGCAATATGGATGGCCTAATGTAACGTTTTATGATGATAAGAAAAGCGGTCGACATACAAAACGGTCAGGTTATCAAAAAATGGTAGAAATGATTACGTCTGGAAAATGTAAAGTATTATGTTGTTATCGTCTGAATCGACTTCATCGTAATTTGAAAAACGCTATACAATTCTTTGAAATTTGTAAAAAGCATCACGTCACAATCATCAGCGTGAATGATGGCTATTTTGACTTATCTAAAGAATTTGATCGCTTTCGCCTAAACATACTTATGAGTCTAGCTGAAATGGAGTCTAATAATATCAGTGAACAGACACGAAATGGGATAAGAGAAAAAGCCAAACAAGGTAAGCTAATCACAACTCATGCTCCGTTTGGTTATCGTTACAAACAAGGTCATTTTGTTGTACATGAAGAAGAAGCTTATACAGTCAAAGTGGTCTATTGCTGGTACTTACAAGGGCTAGGCTACAAAAAAATTTCCCAACATTTAGATAACAACCCTAAGCTTATTCCACGTAAGCCCTATCAAGTTAGAAATATTCTCTTGAACCCTAATTATTGTGGTCGTGTCATTAATAAATATGGAACATTTAATGATATCGTTCCACCTATTATTGATATTGATACGTTTGAAGAAGCACAAGAGCGTCGTATTCATAAACAACACAATCGATCCAATTCTAGAAATAAGTTAAAGCGACGAATCAAATGTCCTTACTGTCAATCAACATTAACAAACTTAACGATAAAAAAAGAAAATTACTCTCTACGTTACTACGTTTGTCCTAAGAATATGAATGAAGCTTATCATACGTGTCCATTTAAAGGTATCAATGCACAAATGATTGAAACAGAGATCCTCAGCACTTGTAAAGCGTATTGTGACAATCAATCATTTCATGACAAATTAAATAAGACAGTACTAAAAGCTCTAAAACACCAACAAATAAAGCATAAAGAAACCCATCTAACACAAGCACAATTGATTGAAAAGCTAGCTCAAAATCGTATTGATGTAAAAACGTTCAAACGTTTATCTGCTAGTTGTAAAAGTGAAGAGAATTATCCTACTTATTCAACCTACCAAATCGATGACAAATTAAAATATGTCATAAAAAATAAAATAACTTTACAGGACATAGCACCTTTGATTGATGAAATTACAATAACTCAAACTAAACAATTACAAGGAATCTACTTTAAAAATAGTCCACTCAATATCGTTGAACAATCACATTTAATAACTCCTGAAAGGAATGAAGTCATATGACACAACTCAAAAAGAAACGTATTGGATTATATGCCCGTGTATCGACTGAAATCCAGACGAACGGCTACAGCATTCAAAGCCAGTTAAATCAACTTAAAGAGTATTGTCAATTTCAAGGATATGAAGTCGTTGATGAATATACCAATCGAGGTATATCGGGTAAAACCACGCAACGTCCTGAACTACAACGTATGTTAAAAGATGCAAACGACGGTAAGTTAGATTGTATTATGGTCTACAAAACCAATCGTTTAGCTAGAAATACCTCAGATTTATTAACTATTGTCGAAGAATTATATAAGATTAATGTCGAATTTTTTAGTCTAACTGAAAAAATAGAAATTGCCAGCTCAACTGGTAAATTAATGCTCCAAATCTTAGCTAGCTTCTCTGAATTTGAAAGAAATACAATTGTAGAAAATGTCTACAATGGCCAAAGACAACGTGCTATTGAAGGTTATTACCAAGGTAATTTACCTCTAGGCTATGATAAAGTGCCTGATAGTAAAAAAGAACTGATGATTAATCAACATGAAGCAAATATTGTTAAATATATTTTTGAGTCATACGCCAAAGGGCACGGTTATCGTAAAATTGCGAATGCATTAAATCACAAAGGTTACGTGACTAAGAAAGGGAAACCGTTTAGTATTTCATCCATTACCTATATCATCTCAAACCCTTTTTATATTGGAAAGATACAGTTTGCGAAGTATAGACACTGGAGCGATAAGAGACGAAAAGGACTCAATGAAGAACCGATTATTGCGGATGGTAAGCATGCGCCTATTATTGATAAAGCCTTATGGGATAAAGTACAGTTTAAACGCCAAGAGAGTCGTAAGAAACCACAAGTTCATGGTAAAGGAACCAATCTACTGACTGGGATTGTAAAATGTCCGAGTCCGAAATGTGGCGCAGCAATGGCCGCAAGTAATACAACTAATACTTTAAAAGATGGCACTAAGAAACGAATCAGATATTACTCATGTAGTAATTTTAGAAACAAAGGTTCTAAAGTATGTTCAGCCAATAGTGTTAGAGCAGATGTATTGGAAAAATATGTTATGGATCAAATATTGGAGATTATCAAAAGTAAAAAGGTATTGAAACAATTGGTTGAAAAAGTAAATGAAAGAAGTCAAATAGACGTATCTTCTTTGAATCATGATATCGCCTATAAACAGTCACAATGTGAAGAAGTCAAAGCCAAAATGCATACACTAACGAAAACCATTGAAGACTCACCTGACTTAGATAGCGTATTGAAACCCACAATACTTAGCTACCAAGATGAATTGAATCAAATAAATAATCAAATACATCAACTAGAACAAGATAAACAAGCGGAAGCTCCACATTATGATACTGATATGATTGCCAACATACTACAAAAAATATTTAAAGATATAGACAAATTAGAGAAATCACAGTTGAAATCATTGTATCTGACGGTCATCGATCGTATTGACATAAGAAAAGATGAGCATCATAAGAAGCAATTTTACGTTACGCTCAAACTGAATAATGAGATTATCAAACAACTATTTAATAACCATCCACTTGACGAAGTGCTTCTTAGCACTTCGTCTTTATTTTTGTCCCAAACACTGTATCTTATTATTTAGTAAATAAAGTGAGTATAATTATATTTTAATAGAATAAAAAATAAAACCCTTCAAGAAAACGTTTACACAAAAATGTATATATGTTATTATCTCTTTGAATGAAACAAACAAATGTTTTGTTTATGAACTATTGTTTCTTTAAAAGGAGGTGCTATTTTGAAAAATAAAGAGCAATCTATTTTAAACGAAATTAAAAAAAATCCTTTTATTACTCAACAAGAGTTAGCAGAACGTATTGGTTTATCAAGGCCAGCCACAGCTAATATAATATCTGGTTTAATAAAAAAGAAATATATATTAGGAAAAGCATACATTGTTAATGAGGAAGATTCCATAATCTGTATTGGAGCTGCTAATGTTGATAGAAAGTTTTATTGTGATACTGATCTACAATCTATGACTTCCAATCCAGTAAAATCAACAAAATCGATTGGAGGCGTAGCAAGAAATATTGCTGAAAACTTAGGGAGACTTGGTGAAAATGTTACATTTTTAACAGCAGCTGGAAATGATAGCGAATGGAGTTTAATTAAAAAACTATCTGAGCCTTTTATGAATACAAATTATATTCAACCTATAGAAAATGCAAGTACAGGATCATATACAGCTATTATAGATAAAAAAGGTGATATGCAGTATGGTTTTGCAGATATGAATATTTACGAGGAAATTACACCTGAATTTCTGTCAAAGCAGTCATCTATCTTATTAAAAGCTAAATGTTTAGTAATAGATTTAAATTTACCCAAAAAATCTATTGAGTACCTCACTTCATTCGCAGAAAAAAACAATATTAAGTTAGTAATTGTACCAGTATCTTCACCTAAAATGATCCATATGCCTAATTCACTACATTCAATTGATTGGTTAATTATTAATCGCGATGAAACCGAAACTTTTTTAAAAATGAAAATTGATAGTAATGATGACATGAGTATTGCTGCTGAGAAATTAATTAATCTTGGTGTGTCTAACGTCATTATTACAAATGGACTAAAACCACTCATTTTCAAAGATAATAGTTCAGAATCATTTCACTCAGTAATTTCATCTAAAAATGTAGTTGATGTAACTGGTGCTGGTGATTCATTTACTAGCGCAGTAATATATAGTTGGCTAAAAAATTATACTAATGAAGACATTATTAACTTAGCTTTGTTAAACTCGAAGAAAACTGTTGAAACTAATTACACTGTTAGACAAAATTTAGATCAAAAACAATTAGAAATTGAATTGGAGGAATTTAAAAATGAAAAAATTTCTTGAATTTTCTACAGAAGTTGAAGAAGCCAAAAAAAACAATAGTCCCATAGTAGCTTTAGAATCTACAATAATCTCTCATGGTATGCCCTACCCACAAAACATTGAAATGGCAAAAAAAGTTGAACAAATAATACGAGACAATGGCGCCACACCTGCTACTATTGCCATAATGGATGGGAAAATAAAAATTGGTTTAAACGAAAATGACTTGGAGACTCTAGCAAATAGTCCTAATGTCGCTAAAGTATCTCGTCGCGACTTAGCAGAAATAGTTGCTACTAAAAAAATTGGGGCTACAACTGTTGCTTCTACTATGATTTGTTCAGAATTAGCTGGGATACCATTTTTTGTCACTGGTGGAATTGGTGGTGTTCATAAGGGCGTAGAAACTAGTATGGATATTTCAGCAGATTTAGAAGAACTAGCGCATACAAATGTTACAGTTATATGCGCAGGAGCAAAATCTATTTTAGACTTGCCTAAAACGCTTGAATACTTAGAAACTAAAGGTGTTCCGGTAATTGGATATCAAACAACTGAACTACCTGCTTTTTTCACTAGAGAAAGCGGTTTAAAACTAAATAGTTCAGTTGAGGAACCTACAGAAATAGCTGAAATTTTCAAGACCAAAATGGAGTTAAATTTACATGGTGGAATGGTCATTGCAAATCCTGTTCCTAAAGAACATGAACTTTCTAAAGATTATATTGACACTATAATTGAAGAAGCTGTTAAAGATTCTATTGCCAATGGAATTAGTGGAAAAGACTCTACGCCTTTCCTTCTTAAAACAATCGTTGAAAAAACAGATGGCAAAAGCTTAGAAACAAATATTAAGTTGGTAGAAAATAACGCTGTTTTAGGAGCTAAAATAGCTGTAGCTTTCAGCAAAATGTAGGTGCTTGACTATGTCAATAATCTTCACATTTTTAGGAATAGTTTTTGCTTTATTAGTTGCATATATTTTTAGTTTTAATAGAAAAGCTATAGATATAAAAAAACCAATGATTATGATAGTAATACAAATTGTTCTTGTTTTATTTATGATGAATACATCAATAGGTCTTAATTTATTAACCGCAATGAGTACATTTTTTGAGGGTTTAATGAATATTAGTAAAGAAGGTATTGAATTCGTTTTTGGAGATTTACAAAATAAAAACGGCTATAATTTCTTTCTAAATGTATTACTACCTTTAGTTTTTATTTCGGTTTTAATTGGTATGTTAAACTATTTTAAAATTTTACCTTTTCTAATTAAAATTATAGGTTGGATAATTAATAAAATAACTCATATGGGGCAACTTGAAAGCTATATCGCAATATCTACTTCTATGTTAGGTCAACCAGAGGTTTATTTAACAGTTAAAAATATTATTCCAAGCTTGTCAAAAGAAAAGTTATATACTATTACTACTTCAGGTATGAGTGCTGTCAGTATGGCTATGCTAGGCTCATATATGCAAATGATCGATCCTAAATATGTAGTTACTGCAGTTGTTTTAAATATTTTCAGTGCTTTGATAATTGCTAGCGTCATTAATCCTTACAAAAATGATAATAAAGAAGTAGAAGCTGAATCAGAAAAAAATGTTAAAAAAACAACTTTCTTTCAAATGATTGGTGAAAGTGCTATTGATGGCTTCAAAATTGCTATTACTGTAGCAATAATGTTGTTAGCTTTTATATCTTTAATGAAAGGAATTACCATTGTATTTGATTTAGTCGGTTTAGATTTTAAAAAATTGATTGGTTACATATTTGCTCCTATCGCTTTTATTATGGGTGTTCCATGGAGTGAAGCTATACGTGCTGGATCAATTATGGCAACAAAGTTAATTACAAATGAGTTCGTAGCAATGTTAGATTTTCAAAAAATTGCCTCTTCTCTATCTCCAAAGACTCAAGGTATAATATCTGTTTATCTTGTAAGCTTTGCTAACTTTGGTACTGTTGGAATTATGGTAGGAGCTATTAAAGGTATTGATAGTAAACAGGGAAATAAAGTAGCTTCTTTTGCCCTAAGATTATTATTAGGTGCAACATTAGCATCAATTATTTCAGCAAGTATTATTGGCTTAGTTTTATAAATAATAAATTTTTAAGTAAAAAGTCTTCACTAAAATTTAATAGTGAAGACTTTTTATTATAGAAAGTTCTTTATTTTCTTCTTCTGATTACTTTTTCTAACTAAGTTTAAGAATTCTCTTTATCAATTTCAATAACACTTTTCTAACATGGTAGCAAATTGCATTATCTATCTACTACTACACGATGCTTATATTGAAATTGCTAAAGAACATCCCACAATGATTTTTTACCGGGAAAGGAATGGGATTTGCAGATTCGAAGAAGCAGAAGGATTGTGCAAGCACAATCCCAAAATCCCGTTATTTTTTATAAATAAATAATATATATAAGGAAGTAGAGGCACAACCCTATCATCAATACTTATAAATAATGAGTTGATTGTTCGTCAAAATGAGTGGGATTCCGGGATTTCCTTGTCATATCAACGTTTATCACGGATTTTTATATGGAATTTTCTCTTATTCCCACCGGGATTCGTAATAAATGACAAATCAAATATATATTATCTCAATGATGTATATCAACTACATCACTATCACACTATCTAGGAGGCAATAATATGCAAACAACCACTCAAGAACTCAAACAATATATAACTCGTCTATTCCAACTATCTAACAACGAAACATGGGAATGTGAAGCATTGGAGGAAGCAGCAGAAAATATTCTACCGGAACGTTTTATTAATAATTCCCTACTTGCGCATCTTACACTTGACACTTATACCTACTATAACAATGAACTACATGAGCTAAGTATCTATCCATTCCTTATGTACGCCAATAACCAACTCATCAGCATTGGTTATTTGGATCATTTTGATATGGACTTTCTCTACCTCACTGATACTAAAAATACGATTATCGATGAACGTCATTTACTAAGAGAAGGAGGGAATAACCATGAATAATTGGATCAAAGTGGCACAAATATCTGTTACAGTCATTAACGAAGTGATTGACATCATGAAAGAAAAGCAAAATGGAGGAAAATAGTATGAAAATCAATCGATACATCACAAGAGGTATTAGTGAACACCTATCTCTAGACCTTCAAATCTTACTTTGGAATATGGTAAAAGAAAGAGATTATCAAGGCCATACAGATTACCTACACATTTTTAGACTACAAGAAGATGAAAATATACTCTCAATCACACATGAACAAGAACAACCCGCATACAAATTGGAATATCACTATACAAACTATGTAAAATATCAAAATGCATTACCTAAGAAAGTCTACGTCATTCGTGAAGATGATGTAGACGCTTTTTATTATGTGATGCTTTTGCCAGAAGAATACTAAAGGAAGTGACGATATATGAATACAATAAAAAGTACGATATACACAGAAGTCATATTTAGCAAGGATAAAAAGCACCGCTATTTACTCAAGAAAACATGAGATGAAAAGAAACCTGCTTGTACAATGATAACGATGTACCCCCATTTAGATGGTGTATTATCACTCGATCTCACAACTGTTCTTATCCTCAATCAATTAGCGAATTCAGAACGATACGGTGCTGTATATCTTGTAAATCTATTCTCTAATATTAAAAGTCCAGAAAATCTCAAACATATCAACGAGCCATACGATGAACACACCGACATTCACTTGATGAAAGCGATAAGTGAAAGTGAAACAGTGATTCTTGCTTATGGTGCCTATGCGAAGCGCCCTGTTGTAGTCGAACGTGTAGCGCAAGTGATGGAAATGTTAAAACCTCATAAAAAGAAAGTCAAAAAGCTCATTAATCCAGTAACGAACGAAATCATGCATCCACTTAACCCTAAAGCACGTCAAAAATGGAC
>NZ_KV814990.1:503629-512867 GCF_001814125.1 Staphylococcus sp. HMSC072E01
TAAAGCACGTCAAAAATGGACATTGAAATAAAAGTAGGATTATCTATGAACCATGAAACCACACAATCAGACTGGCGAACAGTTGCTAGTTGTTTAGAATCGCAAGATTACGTTTCAATAGTGAAAGGTCTAATATGTCATTTCACAGTGATTGAAGATGAAGCAATATTGGATAAAATCTATGATGATTTTATGAATGATGATACTATAACAACGGTACTTAACAATGATCTACAGGCAATTATTAATCATTACCTATCAAAATGAAAATTATATTCTAATAAAACTAGAGCATCCTTCACTTTTACGGTGAGGGATGCTCTCAATTTATTTTTTTATATTTTCAATAAAAAAATAGAAAACTATTATAATTCAAGATAAATTACTTATTTAATATCTAAATAATGTATTTAAAAATAATGAAATTTTCTTAAAGTTCAATATATTTATTACTTTTTATCTGTAAATCCGACTAATAATATTACTAAAAATTAATTAACTTATAACGTTAATTTAAGTCATAAAAACTAGAGTATCTTTCCAATATGTTTCAATGAGTACTTCTATATCTTTTACTCATTAATTTTTTCATTTTTCAATTCATTTAATCAAATTTCTTTGATAAGATATTGTGATCATTTTGTTTATACATAGTAAACTTAATTTCAAACCTTCTCAATTTGACTAGTTTTTATTACATACTCTTTATATTTCCTATTATCATACAAATTATTTTGAATATAATCTTAGATAATCATCCATTTCTTTTAACCGTAAAACAATCTACTTATAAACACACAGTTTCCATTTTAATTATTTACTATTCAGTAATTCAAGAATTTTTTCAATCTCTACTTTAAGTAAAATGCAGTGAAATTACAAAAAACATTAAGTATTGTATTATAAAAGTTAGTATTATATAAAAGATTATTAAAACATCCTGCTATTTCGAAATACTTATAATCGAAATTTACAAGTAGCTCTTATACAGTTATTTAAAGCCTATTGCATATAACAAATAGTAAAGGAGTAATAAAAATGGAAAAAGAAAAACGTTTAAATCTTATATTAACTATTATAAAACAGAATCAATTTAATACAAAAAAACAAATATTAGACTACATGAAAAAACATTTTGGAGTTTGTTATAGCTTGACTACTATTTCTCAGGATTTACAAGAATTAGAGATTTACAAAATTCCTACTGAAAACAAAAAGTATATTTACAAGAAAATAAATCGAACCTACCAATTAAACGCGAAAAAACAATTAGAAACATTAAGTGATGAAATTCTTAAAATCACAATACTAAGTAACTATATTTTAATAAAAACGTCCCCTGGATTTGCTCAAAGTATAGGTTATTACATAGATCAATTACAATTAAAAGAAATAATAGGAACTATTGGAGGTAATGATAACTTAATGATTTTGACATCATCTAGTGAAATGGCACAATTTATTTATTATCAATTATTCTCTTCAAAATTAGATATATAGGAATGATTACTAATACAAAAAAATGAATAAAAAACTTTTTTATTCAAATAAGATAATATTTCATTACTAAATTTTTCAATTTTTCACTATTATTTAGTAAATAAGTATATATTTATACAAAATTTTGTATTGAATAAATCTATATATGTGAAAAAACTCCCTAAATAATTGTGAATTAAATCACACAACACTTTTTGAAAGCGCTTTATAATGTAAATGTAATAAATCAAAGGAGGAATTTGAAATGGTACAAGGACCCATTCAAGTAAATAGTGAAATAGGCAAATTGAAAACTGTGTTGTTAAAAAGACCAGGAAAAGAATTAGAAAATTTAGTACCTGATCATTTAAGTGGTTTATTATTCGATGATATTCCCTACTTAAAAGTTGCACAAGAAGAGCATGACAAATTTGCTCAAACTTTGAGAGATGAAGGAATCGAAGTAGTTTATTTAGAAAAACTTGCAGCAGAATCTATTACTGAGCCAGAAGTACGCGAGAACTTCATAAACGATATATTAGCAGAATCTAAAAAGACAATATTGGGTCATGAAACTGAAATTAAAGAATTCTTTTCAAAGTTATCTGACCAAGAACTTATTAATAAAATCATGGCTGGCGTACGTAAAGAAGAAATTCAACTTGAAACAACTCATTTAGTAGAGTATATGGATGATAGATATCCATTTTACTTAGATCCAATGCCCAACCTTTATTTTACAAGAGATCCCCAAGCTTCAATTGGTAGAGGAATGACAATTAACAGAATGTATTGGAGAGCACGACGTAGAGAATCTATTTTTATGACATATATACTGAAACATCATCCAAGATTTAAAGATAAAGATGTGCCAGTATGGTTAGATCGTAACTCACCATTTAATATTGAAGGTGGAGATGAATTAGTATTATCTAAAGATGTTTTAGCTATTGGTATATCAGAACGTACATCAGCTCAAGCAATAGAAAAGTTAGCACGTAATATTTTCAAAGATGCAAACACAAGTTTTAAAAAAATCGTAGCTATTGAAATACCTAATACACGTACATTTATGCATCTAGATACAGTACTAACTATGATTGACTACGATAAGTTTACAGTACATGCAGCAATATTTAAAGAAGAAAATAATATGAATATATTTACTATAGAACAAAATGATGGTAAGGACGATATAAAAATTACTCGTTCTAGCAAGTTACGTAAAACACTTGCTGAAGTTCTAGAAGTAGAAAAAGTGGACTTTATTCCAACAGGTAATGGCGATGTTATTGATGGTGCACGTGAACAATGGAATGATGGCTCAAACACATTATGTATTCGACCAGGGGTTGTGGTGACATACGATCGTAACTATGTATCAAACCAACTTTTACGCGACAAAGGAATTAAAGTGATTGAAATTACTGGTAGTGAACTTGTACGTGGACGTGGAGGTCCAAGATGTATGAGTCAGCCGTTATTTAGAGAAGATATTTAAATTTGAAAGGTGGTAAAAGTCACAAGTAATTCATTCATTAAATCAAATAACAAGATTTTTACCACTCTTATTAGGGGAGATTAATATGGATGAAAATAAATTAGGTAAAACTTCCTTAATTGGTTTAGTCATAGGCTCTATGATAGGCGGTGGTGCATTCAATATCATCTCAGATATGGGTGGCCAAGCTGGTGGACTTGCAATAATTATAGGCTGGATAATAACTGCTATTGGTATGATTTCTCTTGCTTTCGTATTTCAAAATTTAACTAATGAGCGACCAGATCTTGATGGAGGAATTTATAGTTATGCTCAAACAGGGTTTGGAGATTTTATTGGTTTTTCAAGTGCTTGGGGATATTGGTTTGCAGCATTTCTAGGTAATGTGGCTTATGCAACCCTATTAATGTCAGCTGTGGGTAACTTTTTCCCTATATTTAAAGGTGGTAACACACTTCCAAGTATTATCATAGCATCAATTTTATTATGGGGTGTACATTTTTTAATACTTAGAGGTGTAGAAACTGCAGCGTTTATAAATAGTATTGTTACAGTAGCTAAATTAATACCTATATTTCTAGTTATTATATGCATGATAGTTGTATTCAACTTCAGTACTTTTAAATCTGGTTTTTATGGTATGACTAGCGGAAGTGTTGGTGTTTTTAGTTGGGGAGACACAATGGCACAAGTAAAAAGTACTATGTTAGTAACTGTGTGGGTATTCACTGGGATTGAAGGAGCCGTTGTCTTTTCTGGACGTGCAAAGTCTAAAAAAGATGTAGGAACTGCTACCGTTATTGGTTTGATTTCTGTACTAGTCATTTATTTCTTAATGACTGTACTAGCCCAAGGTGTAATTCAACAGAACCAAATTTCAAAACTTGCTAATCCATCAATGGCACAAGTATTAGAACATATTGTAGGTCATTGGGGTTCAGTACTAGTTAATATAGGTTTAATTATCTCTGTTTTAGGGGCTTGGTTGGGATGGACATTACTAGCTGGTGAATTACCTTTTATTGTAGCTAAAGATGGACTATTCCCGAAATGGTTTGCTAAAGAAAATAAAAATAAAGCTCCGGTCAACGCTTTAATTATTACTAATATACTAGTCCAGTTATTTTTAATTAGTATGTTGTTTACAGATAGCGCCTATCAGTTTGCGTTTTCACTTGCTTCAAGTGCAATCTTAATTCCATATACATTCAGTGCTTTTTACCAGGTCAAATATACTATTCAAAATAAATCTAAAGCTAGTTTGAAACAATGGATAATAGGAATTATTGCATCTATTTACACAATTTGGTTGGTTTATGCAGCTGGATTAGATTATTTACTATTAACGATGTTGTTATATATACCTGGATTATTCGTATACAGCTACGTACAAAAAGATAATAATAAAAATTTGACAAAATTAGATTATACGTTATTCATATTAATTATTGTACTTGCAATAATAGGACTAATTCGTTTGATTACAGGTAGTATTTCTGTGTTTTAAGTTATGATTAAAACGAAGCAATTTTTAAGGGGCTTATAGTTATGTATGAAGAAAATATTTATATTAAAAATTCAGAATACGAATTGGATAATAATCTTAAACAATTAGCATCATACTTAAATATTCCTGTTAGTATTATTAGACCTTATAAAGAGGATTTTACACTTTATCAATATAAAAAAGGACAAGTCATATATCATTCAACTGATCAAATAAAATTTGTATACTTTTTAGTAAATGGTTGTATTTTACATGAATGTTCTAATATTACTGGTGACAATTATTTAAGATTAAGTAAAGATGAAAATATATTTCCAATGAACTTCATATTTAATGAAACCCCTGCACCATATGAAATATGTACAGCTTTGACAGATTGTAAAATATTAACTTTACCGAAAGTTTTACTTGAGTATTTATGTAGAAAGCATAATGAAATATTTGAAAGTCTCTTCAAGAAACTTAATGAGACTATTCAATTTCAAGTAGAATATATTATGGCGTTAAGAGCTAATTCAGCTAAAGAAAGAATTGAAAGAATACTACGAATTTTATGCCTTTCAATTGGAGATGATAATGGAGAATTCTATGAATTAAAACAAATTATGACTATTCAATTAATAAGTAATTTATCTGGACTTAACAGAAAAACTACTGGTGAAATAATTAGAGAATTAAAAATGGAAAATATTATATATCAAGATAAAAGAAATTGGATTATAAAAAAGTAACTATTAATTTAAAAGGAGATATTCAAAATGAAAAATTTAAGAAATAGAAGCTTTTTAACTTTGTTAGACTTTACACAAAAAGAAATGGAATTTTTACTTAATTTATCTGAAGATCTTAAACGCGCAAAATATGCAGGAATAGAACAACAAAAAATGAAAGGTAAAAATATCGCTCTACTTTTTGAAAAAGATTCAACACGTACACGATGTGCATTTGAAACAGCCGCTTATGATCAAGGTGCACATGTGACGTATCTTGGACCTACAGGTTCTCAAATGGGTAAAAAAGAATCTGCTAAAGATACAGCTCGTGTATTAGGCGGAATGTATGATGGCATAGAATATCGAGGATTCTCACAACGAGTAGTAGAAGACTTAGCAAAATATTCTGGAGTGCCAGTATGGAATGGTTTAACTGACGAAGATCATCCTACGCAAGTACTTGCTGATTTTTTAACAGCTAAAGAAGTATTGAAAAAGCCATATAATGAAATTAACTTCACATATGTTGGAGATGGACGTAATAACGTTGCAAATGCCTTAATGCAAGGAGCAGCAATCATGGGCATGACTTTCCATCTCGTATGTCCTAAAGAGCTAAATCCAACTGATGAATTATTAAATCGTTGTAATGATATAGCTGAAAAAAACGGTGGTGAAATCCTTATAACTGACGATATTGATGAAGGTGTCAAAGGATCTGATGTAATTTACACAGATGTTTGGGTATCTATGGGTGAACCTGATGAAGTTTGGGAAAAACGTATCAAATTATTAGAACCATACCGTGTAACTAAAGAATTAATGAAAAAAACAGGTAATCCACATACAATTTTTGAACATTGCTTACCATCATTCCATGATACTGAAACAATAATCGGTAAACAAATTCAAGAAAAATATGGTCTAACTGAAATGGAAGTAACAAATGAAGTATTTGAAAGTGAACAATCAGTTGTTTTCCAAGAAGCAGAAAATAGAGCACATACAATAAAAGCAGTTATGGTAGCAACTTTGGGAGAATAAATGAAAGGTGGAGATACAATGTCTAAAATCGTCGTAGCTTTAGGCGGAAATGCCTTAGGACAATCTCCTAAAGAGCAATTAGATTTATTAAAAAGTACAGCTAAATCTCTAGTAAGTTTAATTAATAAAGGATATGAAATTGTAATTAGTCATGGTAACGGTCCACAAGTTGGAAGTATTAACTTAGGTTTAAACTATGCCGCTGAGAACAAACAAGGCCCTCCATTCCCTTTCCCTGAATGCGGAGCTATGAGTCAAGCTTATATTGGCTATCAAATGCAAGAAAGTTTGTTAAATGAATTACATGCATTAGGTATTGATAAAGAAGTGGTCACATTAGTGACACAAGTTGAAGTTTCTGAAGATGATCCTGCATTTCATAATCCAACGAAACCAATAGGACTATTTTATACAAAAGAGCAAGCCGATAAAACTATGGAAGAAAAAGGTTATACTTTCGTAGAAGATTCTGGACGCGGTTATCGTCGTGTCGTTCCATCTCCTCAACCTATAAATATAGTTGAATTAGATAGTATTGAAACATTAATCACAAATGGAACACTAGTTATCGCAGCCGGCGGTGGCGGTATTCCAGTAGTTAAAGAAGATAACAATTATAAAGGCGTTGATGCAGTTATTGATAAAGATAAAACGAGCGCTTTATTAGCAGCACATTTACAATCTGATCAACTCATTATCTTAACTGCTGTAGATTATGTTTACATCAATTACGGAAAAGAAAACCAAGAAGGTCTTGGTGAAGTAACTGTTGATGAAATTAAAAAACATATTGCTGATGGCCAATTTGCTAAAGGTAGTATGCTTCCAAAAGTTGAAGCTGCACTTCAATTCCTTGAAAAAAATACTGAAGGCAGTGTTTTGATTACCTCTCTAGCAGGATTAGGAGACGCATTAGACGGCAAAATTGGAACATTAATTAAAAATTAAAATTATAATACTATACTCCATTTTGCTACAAACAAAAGAGCCTATAGCCCCAGGAGGCTCTTTTGTTTTTTTATTATTAAGTGGTTTTACATCATACGTTAGTTGTTGAAGGAGATGAAACTATTGGACCAAGTAATCAATAAAAACAAAAAGAAAAAGCGTTTTAGCTTCAGAATGCCAGGAGCATTTATGATTCTTTTTATATTAACTGTTATAGCCGTAATTGCAACTTGGATTATTCCCGCTGGGGCTTATTCAAAGCTCTCTTATGAGCCTTCATCTCAAGAGTTGAAAATAGTTAATCCACATAATCAAGTTAAAAAAGTTCCTGGAACACAAAAAGAACTCAATAAAATGGGAGTAAAAATAAAAATTGAACAATTTAAATCAGGTGCTATTAACAAACCTGTTTCTATTCCTAATACTTATGAACGATTAAAACAACATCCCGCTGGTCTAGATCAAATTACCAGTAGTATGGTAAAAGGAACGATTGAAGCTGTAGATATTATGGTATTCATTCTTGTACTAGGTGGACTCATTGGTGTTGTTCAAGCAAGTGGATCGTTCGAGTCTGGATTATTAGCTTTAACACAAAAGACTAAAGGCCATGAATTTATGTTAATTGCGTTCGTTTCAATTTTAATGATTCTGGGTGGTACGCTTTGTGGTATTGAAGAAGAAGCCGTTGCATTTTATCCTGTACTAGTGCCAATTTTTATTGCACTTGGATATGATTCTATCGTCTCAGTTGGTGCAATTTTCCTAGCAAGCTCAGTTGGTAGTACATTCTCAACAATCAACCCATTCTCAGTTGTTATTGCTTCAAATGCAGCAGGTACAACTTTTACAGATGGATTATATTGGAGAATAGGGGCTTGTATAGTCGGTGCTATCTTTGTAGTTGGTTATTTATTCTGGTATTGTAAAAAAATTAAAAAAGATCCTAAAGCTTCATACGCTTATGAAGATAAAAAAGAATTTGAAAAGCAATGGTCTGTAATGAATAATAATAGTTCATCTACATTTTCACTTCGTAAAAAAATCATTCTTACACTTTTTGTTTTACCGTTCCCGATTATGGTTTGGGGTGTGATGACACAAGGTTGGTGGTTTCCAATCATGGCATCTGCATTCTTAATCTTTACCATCATTATCATGTTTATTGCTGGTACTGGTAAATACGGATTAGGAGAAAAAGGTACTGTAGACGCATTCGTTAATGGCGCTTCAAGTTTAGTTGGTGTATCTTTAATTATTGGCTTAGCTCGAGGTATCAATTTAGTACTTAATAAAGGAATGATTTCTGATACAATTTTGAACTTCTCATCATCTATCGTAGAAAATATGAGTGGTCCATTATTTATCATTGTTCTACTCTTTATCTTTTTCTGTTTAGGATTTATCGTTCCATCCTCATCTGGATTAGCAGTACTATCTATGCCAATCTTTGCACCATTAGCTGATACAGTAGGTATACCAAGATTTGTTATTGTTACAACATATCAATTTGGTCAGTATGCTATGTTATTTTTAGCACCTACTGGACTTGTGATGGCAACACTTCAAATGTTAAATATGCGTTACTCACACTGGTTACGTTTTGTATGGCCTGTTGTCGCATTTGTCTTACTATTTGGCGGTGGCTTACTGATTACACAAGTTTTAATTTATTCTTAAATTTGTTACTTTTAACAGGTTAGTCTAAATCAATAGTCTAACCTGTTTTAATTATTTAATTGAAAGCTAATTATTTATCTACCTTTATTGATATTAAATAATTATTTATGAAAGAATAAAGCCTCCCTCATGAAATGCAGGAGGCTTTGTTGATTTCATGTTTAAAGTTATTGAATAAACTAAATTTTTTTATAAATTAGATGATTGATTATTTATAATATTCTTCTCTGAGCAGACTATACACATAACTATCTGAAAATACCCCTAATAAACACTCATCGCTTCTCAATATGCCTTATTGTGTAAATCCAAGTCTTATTGGTATAGCTCGGCTTTTCTTATTTTTAGTAGACATTCGTATTTCGA
>NZ_KV814990.1:512967-524156 GCF_001814125.1 Staphylococcus sp. HMSC072E01
AGTGCATCTAGTCATGATGCCTTTCTTTTGGAAACCTTCAGCTAAGTAATAACCAATCGAGGTACGTTTATTAACTAAGTCTAAATAATGTAATCCAATAACACCAATCAGTTCTTTATCACTCCATATTCCACAATGAAATCCATTACCATCGATAAATTGTTGTAACGCTGAATGGATAAAGTGTTTACTATCTTCCACCCTCTTTGTATGTTCGACAAAAGGTAAAAATTCCGCTAGATATTTGCGGTTACTATCTACTAATTTAAATAACTGCCCTGCTTCTCGTTCTTCTAATATCTTTAATTTTAACCGTTCATTAATTTGATATCCAAAGATCATAACTATCCCACCCGCTTATATAATTATTAATGAACCTTAAAAAAACCGCTACTAAAGAGGATATAGAAATCCATCTCTACTTTATTGTTTTCTTCAAATATCATCTCGTAGTTACCTCGTTCATTAAACAAAAAAGTGGATAAAAAAACCGCATCACTTATGATATGCTTCTCCCTATCAGTGATTTTGCTAAAAAACTTTCAAAGTTATTATTTTTTTAACAAATACTTTAGAAAATTTTTATTATTTAATATTAATTTTATTTAAATTTTAAAGTTTTTTAAATACTAATAATGATCGTGCAGCAAATAATACAGAAACAACTATTGTAACCAAATCGGAGCTAGACTGTTCATCTGTTTCTGGTAATGTATTATTCTTAACTTGTATTTGAGTGTTATTACTTGCTTGAATAATACTTAAATTCTGTAATTGATTACTCTGTGTTGGTTCATTATTGTCAATTGTTTACTTTTAATCCCCATTATTCGCACTATTAGTAGATGATGTTAAATATTGTTTTTTTGTTAATGGACAACAACCTACTTTAGTTCATTCTTGATAGTCAGTCACAGCTATAGCTCCGGGCCAGTTTTTACTAAAATATCTTTATAAAGTTTAACAGCTCCATTCCCATGTTAAGACTTATTACAATGAAAAATCACATAATAATCTTCTTTATACTCATTTTTTAAATTTACACTTTCTAGATGATAACCATGTTCTTTCATAGCACTAATTCTGATATTTGTAGCATTATTAGGCGTTACTTTACTTTCAACCGCTTATGTTTGCTGTGTTCCTATCCTACTAAATAATAAAACACTTACTAAAATAATTATGACAAAAATATTTGTTTTATATCTTATTTCAAATTTAATTCCTATTTTTGGTTTTCTTCTTTTTAATTTCTTAAGTAGCAACTCTCGAATTGCAATACACTGCATCCAATCCTTTAATAATATACGTTCCATTCACTGTTATTCGTATTTCGTATTGATTTTCTAATTCCAACTTAATCATAAAGAAATTATTTGTATGAAAGTTATTTTTGTTTCTGCTTATTTTGAAATTGAATGTCAATTAATTGCAAAGATAATGAATTACAGTTTAAATCTTGATTTTTTGTTCCCCTTTTTTGCAGAATATTTTATCAAACCAAATATATTTTTTAATACTTATTCTCTATTCTACAGGGGTTATCGATTTCATTTTAACCAACCCAATTGGGATCATCAAGATGAGGTTCTCGTCCCCTGTTCTCCGGGGTGGTTATCGAATAAATATGGATCAAAATTCTATGATGCTCGTTTCTTCCCGTTCTCGTCCCCTGTTCTTCGGGGCAGTTATCGATCGTATTTCCTATTCAAATCACTACAAAAACTACTCCGTTCTCGTCCCCCTCTTTTACGGGGTGGTTGTCGATTCAGAATGACTATATAAGCCATTCACAGACCATTTAAGAGCCATTAACGGTTAATTAGTATAATATAAAACCTTAGAAAGCTATTAATTGGCTTGTATGGGCTTTATATGTGCTTATTAGGTGGTGTTGCTGTTCCTGCACAAATAAAAAGGCTATGACTTAATAGCCATAGCCTAATGATTATATATTATTGTTCCATTCTTTATTATTAAGTATTGCTTATATTTATTTACATTAGTATGAATATGAATCTCATCACCTTTTAGGTGTGCTACGTGTGTCCCTTTGTATGGGTGTTGTCTTAGTATTCGGCGTTTATCAAATAACTTTATATGATAGTTATTAGGCTTGATAATTATGTCCATAGTCCATATGGTTTCCATAGGTCGAGTGTTTCCCCAATGTATATTGGTTTCGTTTACTCGAGCCCCTGCAAAGTTTAGGGCGTTAGCTAAGTCATAGCATAACTGCTCTTGTTTGTTTTCTTTAAGTCTTTTCTTAATCATTATTTATATCAATCCTTTTCAAATGATTCTTCTGTTTTAGAACTCTTCCACTTCTTCAGCCATGTCAAAATATTGTTCTTGTTCTGGTGTTGTTTCTTGTCCTTGTTTGACAAGAATCCAGTTGCTTTCTAGTACATGTTGAATCATGCCAGTACGTTCGTGTGCTTGTTCCCAGAAGTCTTTTGTGTAACGGTCTATATCCTCGAAAAGTACCTCTATTATACGGTGGTCTTCTGTTCTACAACCATCGAAAAGTTCTCGTCCCCTATTCTTCGGGGTAGTTATCGACCCGATACTTCACTAAATAGCATAACCATTAGGGTTCAATTATTATTTTGGCTGTCAAAAAATGTGACAACTAACGACACACTACTGTATAGAATGTCACTTTTTTTGACAAATAATATGATGACTTTTCTTATATTAACAGTATACTACATTTAACACGCTAATAATTAATCGTGTGTAAAACTTAATAAAAATTTAACTTTTTCTTCCTTTTTAATTTAAAAGAAAAGATAAAATTAGTACCTAGATAATAGTAATATAAATTTCCTTAATTTTTATTTTTTGAGAGATTGCTTATTAACAATAATCTGAAAAATTTCTATACGGTTTAGAAAGATCAGTCACATCACACGAGAATAGCTCTTCTGAATTTGAATAAACAAAATAGTTAAATTTTATTCGGTCTATAAATCGATTGTAAAATCTAAAGGACAGAAGCCAATCTCGAGTATTTTTGTGTTCATAAGCTTTCTGTCCCCTTATTAGTGGTTTTACTAAAAAATTATTTTTACGTCATTTTAAGTAATATTATAAATTCTTTTACTTTAAGTAATAAACGCTTATAATTACATTACTTAATACAATTTGTTATTAATTAAAGGAGGATTACTAATTTGAGTATAATTAAATCGTATTCAGTAGGAAATGGTGATATGTTTTACATTAAACACGGTACAGATAATTTCTCTATTATAGATTGCTGTTTATATAATGATAAAAAAGATATTATAATAAAAGAAATATTAGAGATAGCTTCTACAAAAGAAATTGTTAGATTTATATCTACTCATCCAGATGAAGATCACATTCATGGACTTGAGTTATTAAATAAAAATTTAAATATCACTAATTTTTATTGCGTAAAAAATAATGCTAAAAAAAATGATTTTAGTCAAAGTTTTGAAGAATATAAAAAATTGAGAGATTCTAACAAAGTTTTTTACATACATAAAGATAGTCAAAGAAAATGGATGAATATTAGCGATGAATCACGAGGTAGTTCCGGTATTAATATATTATGGCCTGATACAGACAATGAGTATTTTAAAAATGAATTACAAAAAGCAGCAGAAAAAATCAGTTTTAATGATATATCTCCTATCATTCAGTATAAATTAGATAAAGGAGTAACTGCTTTGTGGATGGGAGACTTGACTACTGATTTTATGGAAAAAATCGAAAATGAAGTTAACTGGGAAAAAGTGGATATATTATTTGCACCTCACCATTCTAGAAAAAGTGGAAGAGTACCGAGTAGTATCTTAAATAAATTAAACCCTAAGCTTATTGTTGTAGGAGAAGCTAACTCAAAAGATTTATACTATTATAGTAATTATACTACAATTACTCAAAGAAAAGCAGGCGATATAGTATTTGACTGTCAAACTGGTACTATCAATATATATGTGAGTAATTTAAACTATGAGGCTAAAAATCTTGAAAAAGACTCTAAAATTCCCACAATTTATGATAATTTAAAATATATTGGAAGTGTAACTACATACAATTAACTTTTAAAATCACAATTAGCTAATAAAGATTGAGCATAACGTTTTGCAGATTTTCTAGTCTGTGTTTTAGTAACTTTAAAAATCCAAAAATACAAAAAAAACACGTTAATAATACTAGAAAGTACTAGTTGAATCGTATCATTTTCTTGAGATAGTATAAAAACAACAATACTGAATACTATAGATATTAAAACAATTATAATACCAATATATTTAATTCCTAATAAATTACGATAGAAGCCATATTCCATATTATGTTGAGCAGTCATATAATCTTCTCTTGTATTTTTTAATAACCAATCAATTGCTGAGTCGTACTCATCATCAAAATAATTCTCTTTTTTGTCTCTAGCATCTTCGTAGCTAGGAAGTTCTATACAAGGAACGTTTTCTTGTAAAAAAGAGTGATACCTTTCTTTGGTTTTTATATTTAAAGTGTCGTCTGAATATCTTAAAATTTGTGTAGTGGGATAAACATTTGATGATTGAGAAAACAACTTTTTTTCAACCATTTTACCATTTTCTCTTGCTATGATTGAAAATAAATAGATATAAAAAATCAATAGAATTATTACAATTAGACTAGAACCTAAATTTAAACTATCAGGAAAATATATTATCAAGATAGTAAAGAAAGACATGATACTTATCATTCCTGGAGCTATAATAGCTTTTAATTCATATTTATTAAAAAATATCATTAAAAATTCCTTCATAATATTTTTCTCTCCCATTATTAAATATTGTTTAAAGTTAAAAGGAGGTACCTCTCCTTTTTCTATTTGTTTTCAATAAATATTTATTATTTATCATAGTGCTTTTGATACAGAAAAATTTTGACCTAATATTCATAAAAAATTTTTCAATTAACAATGGCAACAGTATCTTCAATAACCACAGTCTTCACAAAGGTATGAATATGAATCTTCACATTTGTAACACACCTCTAAATCTTTTATCGTATCGTTTTAATTTATATTTTTTATTCATTTTAATTCACTCCTGTTTACTAATTTAAGATAATAATAATCTATATTTTTTTGATAGTCTAGATAAATTAAATATTAATAAAATACTACACAATCATCTTCTATTTTTTGCTATAGTTGATTTAACATTAAATTTAAGAGGTGTTATTAATGGCCACTATAGGTTTTGAAGAAAAGTTATGGCAAGCTGCCGATAAATTGAGAGGAAGTATGGATGCTGCTGAGTATAAAAATGTAGCATTAGGTTTAATCTTTTTAAAATATGTATCAGATTCTTTTGAAGAAAAGTATGAAGAATTGAAGCAAGATCCTTATGCTGATGAAGAGGATCAAGATGAATATTTAGCAGAAAACATTTTCTGGGTTCCAAAAGAAGCAAGATGGCAATATATTAATGATAATGCGAAAAAACCAGAAATTGGACAAATGATTGATAAAGCCATGATTGCAATTGAAAATGAAAATGAATCATTAAAAGGTGTGTTACCAAAAGAATACGCACGACCTGCGTTAGATAAAGAAAAATTAGGCGACATTATTGATTTATTTACATTTAAAGTTGGCGATACAGAGAGTCGTAAACAAGATGTATTAGGTCGAGTGTATGAGTACTTTATTGCTAAGTTTGCAAGTGCAGAAGGTAAAAATGCCGGAGAGTTCTATACACCATCATCAATTGTAAAGTTATTAGTTGAGATGATTGAACCTTATAAAGGACGCATTTACGATCCATGTTGCGGTTCAGGTGGGATGTTTGTACAAAGTGAACGCTTCGTTGAGAAACATCAAGGTCGATTAGACGATATTGCGATTTACGGACAAGAATCTAACCCTACGACTTGGAAATTAGCAAAAATGAACTTAGCTATCCGTGGTATTGATAATGACTTAGGTGAACGAAATGCGGATACATTCCATAACGATTTACATAAAGGATTAAAAGCAGATTATATATTAGCCAATCCCCCTTTTAACGCAAGTGATTGGGGTCAAGAACGATTACTTGATGATTACCGTTGGCAATTTGGTATTCCGCCAAAAGGTAATGCTAACTATGCATGGATTGAACATATGGTTTCCAAATTAGCACCTAATGGTATAGCAGGATTCGTATTAGCCAATGGATCGATGTCTACAAGTGGAAAAGATGAATTAGAAATTCGTAAAAATCTAATTGAACAAGATTTAGTGGAATGTATTGTTACCTTGCCAGGTCAACTTTTTTATTCAACACAAATACCTGTCTGTCTTTGGTTCATTAGTAATAATAAAGGTCAAAATGATAAAAAAGAACGTAAAAATGAAATTTTATTTATTGATGCTCGTGAAATCGGTCATATGGTATCTAGAACATTAAAAGAATTTTCAGATGAAGATATTCAGAAAGTAGCACAAACTTATCATGCTTGGAAAGGTACAAACGATAAATCCTATGAAGATATAGCTGGTTTTTGTAAAGTAGCTAATTTAGAAGAAGTTAAGAACAATGAATACATTTTAACGCCTGGACGTTATGTCGGTTTAGCCGATGTTAAAGAAGATGAAGAACCATTTGAACAAAAAATGGAACGTATTACTTCTGAATTAAGTGAACAATTCGCAAAATCAAAAGAGCTTGAAGACCAAATCCGTAAATCATTGGAGGGATTAGGTTATGGAGTATAAAGAAATTCTATTAAAAGACCTTGCTTCAAAAATAGGTGATGGTCTTCATGGGACGCCTTCTTACGATCCTAAAGGCGATTTTTATTTCGTTAATGGAAATAATTTAGAAGAGGGTAATATCGTAATTAAAGACACGACGAAAACAGTAAATAGAGAAACATTTGAAAAATATAAAAAAGATTTATCAAAAAGAACCTTATTAGTTTCTATAAATGGAACTATTGGTAAGATAGCTAAATTTAATAACGAAAATATAGTACTTGGAAAAAGTGCATGTTATATAAACTTAAATGATACTGCAGATAAAAATTATATTTATTTTTTACTAAAATCTAGAGAATTTCAGAATTATATACAACAATACGCTACAGGAACAACTATTAAAAATGTATCTTTGAAGACTATTAGGAACTTTAAAGTTAAATTACCTGCTCTAAAATATCAAAATAGAGTATCTACAATATTACAAAATATAGAAAATAAAATTCAATTAAACTACAAAATGATAGCAAACCTAGAGGAACTATCACAAACATTGTTTAAACGTTGGTTTATAGATTTTGAATTCCCAGATAGAAATGGCGCCCCTTATAAATCTAGTGGAGGAGAAATGATTGATAGTGAATTAGGGGAGATACCTAAAAATTGGTCTATCAAAACTGTAAAAGAAACAGCAGAAAGCTTTAATTCTATTAGAAAGCCATTATCAAAACTTGAAAGAGAAAAAAGAGAATCAATATACCCATATTATGGAGCAACAAAAATCATAGATTATGTAGATAATTATATTTTTGACGGGAAATATATATTAATTGGAGAAGATGGAACTGTTCAAACAGAAGCAGGTAATCCTTTTATTCAATACGTGTGGGGTAAATTTTGGGTAAGTAATCATGCACATATTTTAAAAGGAAAGCTTATTTCAGATGAATTATTGATGCTTTATTTAAAGAATACTAATGTAGCTCCTTATATAACTGGAGCTGTACAACCAAAGCTTAATAAAAAAAATCTAAATAGCATTAAATTTGTAATAGCAGATAAAGAAACTATTATTAAATTCGAAAATTTTATAAAATCATATTTTCAAAAAATTAGAATACTTAATAAAGAAAATAAAAAGCTAATTGAATTACGAGATACGCTTCTTCCTAAATTTATGTCTGGAGAACTAGAAATACCTGATGATATTGAGGTGAATAGTGATGAACTTTCAATTTAATGAAGATGATTTAGAACAAGTCGCATTAGAATGGCTACAATCACTAGGCTACGACTATAAAAAAGGTAATGAGATTGGTATGGCAGGTCTAGCGCCAGAACGTAAAAGTGATAAAGATGTTGTCCTTCATGAACGTTTAGAGAAAGCATTAAGAAAAATCAACTCAGACATTCATTCTCGTTTTATTGAAAAAGCGATACATGAACTAACTTTAGAGAAGTCGCCCAATCTTTTAGAAAATAACCTTACCTTTCATGAAAATTTGATCAATGGTATTGAAATCGAAGACTATGATGATGAAGGACAATCGGTAGTAGAAATTATTAAAATCGTTGATTTTGAACATCCACAAAACAATGATTTTTTAGCAGTCAATCAATTCACTGTCGTTAATGGAGACTATACAAAACGTCCCGATATTGTCCTCTTTATCAATGGCTTGCCTCTCGTTGTGATTGAACTTAAAAATTCAACCAATGAAACCGTGGGCGTCGAAGACGGTTATCATCAATTAGAAACGTATAAAATGCGTATTCCTCAATTATTTACATTTAACGAAGTGCTTATTACAAGTGATGGTATTAATACAAAAGCTGGTTCACTAACTGCGAACTATGATCGTTTTATGACTTGGCGTTCCAAAGATGGCCAAACTGAATCATCCTCAAGTTTAGCTAGTTTAGATGTGCTGATTCATGGGATGTTAAATCCTGAAACACTACTTGATTTAATTCGATATTTTGTCTTATTCCAAGATGATGGTAAAGGACATATCAGTAAAATTCTGGCAGCGTATCATCAATACTATGCCGTTAATAAAGCTGTTGATAGAGCTTTATTAGCTTCATCTGGGCAAGGTGATGGTAAAGGCGGGGTTATTTGGCATACCCAAGGGTCCGGTAAAAGTTTAACTATGGTCTTTTTCTCTGGAAAATTAATTCAAATGCTGAATAACCCTACTTTAGTCGTCGTGACGGATCGTAATGATTTAGATAACCAACTATACAGTACGTTTGTTAAATCAAAAGGACGTTCTGGTAAAGGATTATTAAGACAAACGCCAAAACAAGCTGAAACACGTAAAGAATTAAAATCGTTATTATCTGTTGAATCGGGCGGTATTATATTTACAACGATGCAAAAATTTGAACCTGAACAAAACGAAACGACCATGGCTGCTCTAACAGAACGTAAAAATGTGATTGTTATGGCAGATGAAGCGCATCGTACACAATATGGTTTTAATGCAAAATACGATGATAAAGGTGAAGGCATTAAATATGGTTATGCGAAGTATTTAAGAGATGCTTTACCGAATGCGACGTTTGTAGGATTTACGGGCACGCCCGTAGCTTCAACGGATAAAAATACGCAAATGGTCTTTGGGAACTATATCGATGTTTATGATATGACACAAGCCGTAGCTGATGGAAGTACCGTTAAAATTTACTATGAAAGTCGTGTAATTCCATTAAATCTACCTCAAAGTTTATATTTAGATGAAGCGTATAATGACATTACTGAAGATCAAGAAGAGGATGTAAAACAGCGTTTAAAATCAAAATGGTCACGAATTGAAGCACTTGCAGGCGCAAAGCCACGTGTAGAAGCTCTAGCCAAAGATATCATCCAACATTTTGAAACACGTCAACAGGCGATGAAAGGTAAAGGAATGATCGTAACCATGAGTCGTCGAATTGCTGTTGATTTATATGATGAAATCATTCGTCTAAAACCGGAATGGCATTCAGATGATGATGATAAAGGGGTTATTAAAGTGGTAATGACAGGTTCATCTAGTGATCCTGCTTCTTTCCAAAGACATATAGGTCCTAAAAAACGTCGTAATTTATTAGAAAAACGTATGAAAGATGTGAATGATGAATTACAACTCGTGATTGTTCGAGATATGTGGCTCACAGGATTTGATGTACCTTCCATGCATACCATGTATATCGATAAACCGATGAAAGGTCATAATTTAATGCAAGCGATTGCTCGTGTCAATCGAGTGTTTAAAGATAAACCAGGTGGATTAATTGTCGACTATGTGGGTATTGCTGAAAGCTTAAAAGAGGCCCTTAAAGAATATACAGAATCTGATCAAGCTCAAACAGCGATAGATACAGATAAAGCGGTTGAATTGATGTTATTGAAGTACGATGTAATTCAAGATATGTTATATAATCTTGATTATTCTAAATTTAATTCAAATAAAAAATCGGAACGTTATTATACAATATCGAATACGATGGATTATGTGATTGGTTTAGGTGAAGATGAACGTCAACGTTTTATTAAAACGGTCACAGAGTTAGGTAAAGCCTTTGCTCTTTGTGCGACTGAACCAACAGCCCAAGAACTCAATGATGAAATTGCTTTCTTTAAAGCAGTTAAAGCAGGTCTTGTTAAATTATTACAACCACCAAAAGAAGAGAAAACACGTAAAACTCCTGCAGAAGTTGAAGCAGAGATTAATCAACTTGTGTCACAATCTGTTGTGACTGAAGATGTCATTGATGTTTACCAAACGCTAGGTCTTGAACAACCCGATTTATCAATCCTATCAGATGACTTCCTAAAAGATGTCGAAGGATTGAAACAAAAAAATGTTGCAGTAGAATTATTAAATCGATTACTCAAAGGGCAAGTCAAATCATTAATGAAAACGAACGCGACAGTATCTAAGCGTTTCTCTGAAATGTTAGGAAACTCGATTAATAAATATAATAGTCGTTCCATTGAAACATCTAAAGTGATTGAAGAACTTATTCAACTCGCTAAAGATATCAAACAAGAACAACAACGAGGAAATGAATTAGGTCTGAATTCAGATGAGATTGCGTTTTACGATGCTTTAGTTTCACATGAAACAGCGAAAAAAGCGATGGAAGACAAAGAACTACGTGCGATTGCTCATGAGCTAACTAAAACAGTGAAAGAAAATATGGGTGTTGATTGGTCTAAACGTGATAGCGCAAAAGCTAAAATGCGTGTAGCTGTTAGACGACTGCTTAAGAAATATGGCTATCCACCAGATTTACAAAAAATGGCTGTAGAGCAAGTTGTAGAACAAGCAGAGCTTATGGCGAGTAATCAGTAAAAAAATAAACTAAAAGAGCATCCCTCACAGTAAAGTGAAGGATGCTCTTATATTAATGACCTTTATGTTTTTCTTTAGCCTTTATCAGGTTCTGTTGCAAAGTAAAAAATATAGCTAACCACTAATTTATCATGTCA
>NZ_KV814991.1:0-238 GCF_001814125.1 Staphylococcus sp. HMSC072E01
CTTTTAGGAGGCGACCGCCCCAGTCAAACTGCCCATCTGACACTGTCTCCCACCACGATTAGTGGTGCGGGTTAGAGGGTTCATAACACAAGGGTAGTATCCCACCAGCGCCTCCTCCGAAACTAGCGTTCCGGTCTCATCGGCTCCTACCTATCCTGTACATGTGGTACAAACACTCAATATCAAACTACAGTAAAGCTCCATGGGGTCTTTCCGTCCTGTCGCGGGTAACCTGCAT
>NZ_KV814992.1:0-1206 GCF_001814125.1 Staphylococcus sp. HMSC072E01
AGTTCCTTAACGAGAGTTCGCTCGCTCACCTTAGGATACTCTCCTCGACTACCTGTGTCGGTTTACGGTACGGGCAGTTGTTTTCTCACTAGAAGCTTTTCTTGGCAGTGTGACATCAGGAACTTCGCTACTATTATTTCGCTCCCCGTCACAACTTGTCCTTAGAGAGTAAAGCATTTAACTCTACTCAAGACTCATTGCTTGGACATGCACTTCCAATCGCATGCATTCCTTAGCCTACTGCGTCCCTCCATTGCTCAAACAAAAACAACTGGTACAGGAATATCAACCTGTTGTCCATCGCCTACGCCTATCGGCCTCGGCTTAGGTCCCGACTAACCCTGGGCGGACGAGCCTTCCCCAGGAAACCTTAGTCATACGGTGGACAGGATTCTCACCTGTCTTTCGCTACTCATACCGGCATTCTCACTTCTAAGCGCTCCAGCCGTCCTCACGATCGACCTTCAACGCCCTTAGAACGCTCTCCTACCACTACACCTAATGGTGTAGTCCACAGCTTCGGTAATATGTTTAGCCCCGGTACATTTTCGGCGCAGTGTCACTCGACTAGTGAGCTATTACGCACTCTTTAAATGATGGCTGCTTCTAAGCCAACATCCTAGTTGTCTGGGCAACGCCACATCCTTTTCCACTTAACATATATTTTGGGACCTTAGCTGGTGGTCTGGGCTGTTTCCCTTTCGACTACGGATCTTATCACTCGCAGTCTGACTCCCGGATATAAATGAATGGCATTCGGAGTTTATCTGAATTCGGTAACCCGAGATGGGCCCCTAGTCCAAACAGTGCTCTACCTCCATCATTCTCAATTCCGAGGCTAGCCCTAAAGCTATTTCGGAGAGAACCAGCTATCTCCAAGTTCGTTTGGAATTTCTCCGCTACCCACACCTCATCCCCGCACTTTTCAACGTACGTGGGTTCGGTCCTCCAGTGCGTTTTACCGCACCTTCAACCTGGACATGGGTAGATCACATGGTTTCGGGTCTACGACTACATACTCATTCGCCCTATTCAGACTCGCTTTCGCTGCGGCTCCGTCTCTTCGACTTAACCTCGCATGCAATCGTAACTCGCCGGTTCATTCTACAAAAGGCACGCCATCACTCATTAACGAGCTTTGACTTGTTGTAGGCACACGGTTTCAGGATCTATTTCACTCCCCTTCCGGGGTGCTTTTCACCTTTC
>NZ_KV814992.1:1306-1971 GCF_001814125.1 Staphylococcus sp. HMSC072E01
TCCCTCACGGTACTGGTTCACTATCGGTCACTAGGGAGTATTTAGCCTTGCGGGATGGTCCCCGCGGATTCCGACGGAATTTCTCGTGTTCCGCCGTACTCAGGATCCTCCTAGGTGTTGCTAGCATTTCGTCTACGGGGCTTTCACCCTCTTTAGCGGAATTTTCCAAATCCTTCAACTATACTAACAGACTACCATATTGGAGTCCTACAACCCCAACAAGCAAGCTTGTTGGTTTGGGCTCTTCCCGTTTCGCTCGCCGCTACTCAGGGAATCGAATTTTCTTTCTCTTCCTGCAGGTACTAAGATGTTTCAGTTCTCTGCGTCTACCTCTAATCAGCTATGTATTCACTGAAAAGTAATATCCTATAAAAGATATTGGGTTCCCCCATTCGGAAATCTCTGGATCATAGCTTACTTACAGCTCCCCAAAGCATATCGGTGTTAGTCCCGTCCTTCATCGGCTCCTAGTGCCAAGGCATCCACCGTGCGCCCTTATTCACTTAACCTTATCAACCTTACGGTTGGGTCTTGATCACTTCTTCTAGCGATAGAAGGTTAATCAATAAATAAGCAATTGAACTTATTAAAAAACTCATTCAACGCGGTGTTCTCGGTTTGTTTTGATTCTTTTTACTTCAATATCCAGTTTTCAATGAACGAAT
>NZ_KV814993.1:0-3034 GCF_001814125.1 Staphylococcus sp. HMSC072E01
TATCAGTGGTGTTGACGAACTAATAAGTAAAGTTAAAGAAGGAGAAGAAAATAAAGGTGAGTTATAAAGATTTTTTTGATAAATAATTTTAGACAAGAGCGAAGCGAATTTTAACAAACACGCTTGACGGAAAAAGAGTACAGTTTCACGTGAGTGATCTGTACTCTTTTTTAGCACGATAGCAACCAAAATATTTTGGTGGGTGTAAGTGCGCCCTTAGCACAACGTAGAAAAAATTCGGTAGATTTTTTTACTGCGTATAAGTGCGCCCTTTGGTATATAAAAATGATAGAAAAGGAGTGGTACTATGTTTCAAGCTATAGCTTGAAACTGAAAGACTGAAATTCTGTGCTGCAACACCAAATGATATTAATTAATTAGAGATAATTACTTATCGGAAAAGTATGGTTATCAAGATCAAATTATTTATTCGATTTTAGATAGTGAATGGAGAAAGAAAAAATAATTTATTTTTACGAAAAAAAGGCGCCTATAAAATTTTATAGACGCCTTTTTTTCGTAATTTTTTAATTACTACTCAATTGGAATAGCTTTTTTTATTTCTTTGTTACTATCTTTTGGCAAGGTTAGTTTAAGAATTCCGTCTGAATAAGAAGCCTTTATTTCGTCTTCTTTAATATTTTCTAATAAATATTGACGTCGGACACTTGTTAAACTACGTTCGCTACGAAGCAACCTTCCTTTTTTATCTTCGGTTGCTTTATCAATTTGGTTTTGGCCACTAATTGTTAATACTCCGTTTTCGTAAGTAACTTGAATGTTTTCTTTAGGAATACCAGGAAGTTCAGCTTCTACAAAATATTCATTATCAGTTTCATGAATATCTGTTTTGATTAAATTTGGCTTAAAATCATTGAATAAATTACGACTAAAGTCTTCAAAAAAATTGAAAGGTGTCATGTTATATGTGTCTGAGTTACGTTGTTGAATTTCGTTTGACATAATAATCAATCCTTTCTATATTTTCTTTTCAATTATTATTTTAGTCAAAAAAGGGCAGTTTTCAAGTATTAAGCTATTTGAAAATTGTGAAATTATTTTTCATGTGATGCTATCAGCATATTTTTTTATCGCTCGTAAATACTCATGATAGGCTTCTAGTTCTTCAAGAGATAATTTAAATAAATTAATTTGATTCATGTTTGATAATTGATTTAGTAAGTTTGTTTGTGGGTTTTTAGAATCACTTTTATCGAATTCATTATTTAAAACAAAGTTCAACATTTTTGAGTGAATCGCTGATTGAAATTCATTGATTATCTCAATTTCAAATGTTTTTCTGTAATCTAATCCCATGTTGTTTGCTCCTTTCTGGTTTCGCTTTGCTCAACTAAACATTTACTTTTAATTAAACAGACTTTGCTAGTTTAATCAAAAGTAAACGTGCGAATAAAAAGCAAATCATTTTTAAAGCTCATAAAATGCGTTCTAAGGCGTTTTGATTCTTATGGGTATATTTCTCTATTGTTTTGTTTTTAAAAAGCCTGTATCAGCCTAAAAATGCGTTCTAAGGCGTTTTAGCGTTTATTTCGTTTAGTTGTCGGCATAATCGTTAAAACAGCGGTTCTCGTAACGTAAAAGCCCTTGAGCGTAGCGTGGCTTTGCAGTGAAGAGGTTCGCTGTTAGATTATGAAAGCCGATAACTGAATGAAATAATAAGCGATAGCCCACTATTTCGGTAGGAAGAGGCTCAAGGGAGTTTGAGGGAATGAAATTCCCTCATGGTCTTATGGTTTAAAAAATTGCTTGCAATTTTGCCGAGCGGTAGCGCTGGAAAATTTTTGGAAAAAATTTGGAATTTGTAAAAAATGGGGGGCGAGGAAGCGAATTTTGCTTCCGTACTACGACCCCCCATAGTGTGCCGAGTGCCAATTTTTGTGCCAAAATCTCTTGAAGCTAACAGGGGCAAGGGGTTTGGTCACTTTTGAATCGCCAACGAATCGCCAACGTTTTCGCCAACGTTTTTTTAAAATCTATATATTAGTTTCTTTATTGTTGCTTATATAGCTACAAAGTGATACACTATTTTTATAAAATTATTTGATAGGGGTTTTTTTAATGGTGATTTCAGAATCGAAAAAAAGAGTTATGATTTCTCTGACTAAAGAGCAAGATAGGAAATTAACAGATATGGCAAAACAAAAAGGTTTTTCAAAATCTGCGGTTGCAGCGTTAGCTATAGAAGAATATGCAAGAAAGGAATCAGAACAAAAAAAATAAGCGAAATCTCGCGTTTTTAGAAGGATACGAGTTTTCGCTACATGTGTTTTGATAAGGTAATTATATCATGGCTGTTAAAAATACTAAAGCTAGACATTTTGGGTTTTTATTATATCCTGATTCAATTCCAAATGATTGGAAAGAAAAATTAGAGAGTTTAGGCATTTCAATGGCTGTTAGTCCTCTACACGATATGGATGAGAAAAAAGATGAAGATACGTGGAATAGTAATGATGTTATACGGAATGGAAAGCATTATAAAAAACCACATTATCATGTTATATATATTGCTCGAAATCCAGTAACAATAGAGAGTGTTAGGAATAAGATTAAGAGAAAACTGGGAAATAGTTCGATTGCTCATGTTGAGATACTTGATTATATCAAAGGTTCATATGAATATCTTACGCATGAATCGAAAGATGCTATTGCTAAGAATAAACATATTTACGATAAAAAAAATATTTTGCATATTAATGATTTTGATCTTGACCGCTATATAACACTTGATGAGAGTCAAAAAAGAGAGCTGAGAGATCAATTGGTAGAGATTATAAATCAATGTGGAATAGTCAATTTGAAGGAATTAAAGGCTTTTCTTGACTGGAGAGGACAAGAGTTTGGAATCTCTAATCAAAGAGATGTGACTGATGTAATTGGTTCGAATGGGAATCTTTTTCGCATGGCTTTTGATGGTAATTACCAGAATGGTTTTCGCCCACAATATGCAAGAAGAGTAGACCCTGAAACTGGTGAAACTATCAGTGGTGTTGACGAACTAATAAGTAAAGTT
>NZ_KV814994.1:0-322 GCF_001814125.1 Staphylococcus sp. HMSC072E01
CTCCGAGAACCAAGTAGGTACTGTTCAACATCTATTTGCTTTGCAAATAGTGTTTCTCAGCAATAAGAAGGAATTTCCGAAAATTGTCATAAAACACAACGAGGAACGAGTTGATGTTGCATGATACCTACCCGGTGCTCTTTAATTTTTGGAGACCAAGTAGGTATTGTTCATCATCGAATCACTACGTTCTTCGTGATTCTCAACAATTTCGGCTTATTTCCGAAGGACCTTCAACTCTTAGAGCTTTAGCTCTTAGAAGTTGTTGAGATCGGAGCAACGCGTAGTGTTGGTTCTGTTCCCGCCGTTTATCAGTTTTTGA
>NZ_KV814995.1:0-270 GCF_001814125.1 Staphylococcus sp. HMSC072E01
GCTCGATACAAATAATGCCATTTTCCTTTAATTTTGATGTACGTTTCATCCATTTTCCATGAATAAAAGGATTTTTTATTTTTCTTTTTCCAAATTTGATAGAGTAGTTTACCATATTCTTGCACCCAACGATAAATCGTCGTATGAGAAACGTTAATGCCACGATCATATAAGATTTCTTGAACTTCACGATAGCTAAGGTTATAACGAAGATAGTAGCCCACGGCTACAATAATCACATCCTGCTGAAATTGCTTTCCTTTAAAATGA
>NZ_KV814996.1:0-273 GCF_001814125.1 Staphylococcus sp. HMSC072E01
TTAACGGCGCAACTGTCGCAACCAAAATCAGCGACAGACAGCTTGCCGACAACGACCCGCTTGTTGCTAGGAACGGCCGCTGCTGCCAGCTTTACCGATTACAACCAACCAACAGAAACCAAGACGCCGCTTGGCAAGACTGGCACCGTGAATTTAACCGCCGACAATACCGCAACAGCGGTGGTCGCGAACCAACAGTTCACAGGTAGTGACGTCTATCAGTTGGACTTCACGTTTGCTAACATCAAACTAGAAGTGCCCGCCAATCAAGGC